>NZ_JAAZQY010000034.1:0-24002 GCF_012371315.1 Acinetobacter sp. A1 | reverse complement strand
TTACACGCTTGGCAACAAGACATTAACAGAGTGCGAATTAGTCCTTGACTATGTTTGACTACATTTTAAGGAACAGGCTTGAATAGCCCAATTCTGCAACGCTGCTTTGCAAAAAGAAAACCATCAATCGTGTATATTTTAGATTTGGATTAGGTCGCATCGAATAAGTAATAGCAGTCTAAAAATACAAAAGCCCATTTTAAAATGGGCTTTGGCTTTCTTTTCAAAATTAAAACTGCAAATTTTGTACTTAGTCGATCTCTTTTAGGCACACTGCAGATAAAATTGGCACACCAAAGCACGGAAGTAACAATAGAATCCAGTATTCTACAACCGTTTCTTCGCTGATCATATTAATAAATAATCCGCCAATGACCAGTACCGCAGCAATTAAACCTAGAAAAATTCCAAAAAATCTTGCAGGCATTTTACGTCCCCTGAACAATCGAACAAAAGTGTTGAGTCTAGTATATACCCTATATTTGAATAATATATTATTTTTTAAGTAAAGATTAACAAAGCCATACAATCTTAGAGGTAGATCGAAAATGGCGATATTGCACAGAATAAAGCATTATCTCAACTCGCATTGTTTATTTAACTTGGGATGATACGCAAGGCATTAGCTGTTTCCACCATGCTTTCATACCACCCTGTAACTGCGATGTCTGATAGCCCATTTTGTTCAATTTTCGAGTTGCAGGAATACTTCTATGCGCAGACAAACAAATTGTCACCACAGGCTTTGCAAGGTCTAAAGCCAACGCTTGGATATTGGCTTCAGTCATTTGCGTTAACGGTAAATGCAACGCACCCTCAATATGACTATCACAGAACTCTTTTCGAGTACGTACATCTACAATTTGCACATCTTGCCGTTGTTGTAATAAATCCTGTGCACTAATTTCAGATACTTTGCCCCACGGCAAATACATTATTAAATTCCACATTGCTCACTCCACAACCAACAAAAACTTGAATATTCCAACAAATAATTTAAACCTTAGCACAGCAAAGCTGGTCAAAATTTGACTATTTTTAGATATGAAGCATCTAGACACATTTTCTAACAATAATCAAAACCCATTTAATATATAAGTTTATATTATATAATATCAAAATAAATGTGAGTGTCATGATGAAAACACCCGATCAACTTATTTCTGAAGCTAAAAGTGAAATTACAGAAATTAGTGTCCTAGAATTGCATGAAAAATACTTGAAACATCCTGATATTATTTTGATTGATGTACGTGAACCTGAAGAACACCAAGCCTGTGCAATTGACCGTGCTGTCAACTTTCCTCGTGGTATGCTAGAAATGAAAATCGCACAACATCCTGTTGTGAACCACTACTGTGAAGTTGAACGAGCACTTGCTGATCTTGCAGAAAAAGATATTTATTTGGTCTGTGGAACAGGCGGTCGCTCTGCTTTGGCAACTCAATCTTTGCAAAGAATGGGTTTTGAAAAAATCTTTTCAGTCCAAGGTGGCATGCAGGCTTGGCTAGATGCGGGTTTACCCACAATTTCCATTTCTGGCTAATTTAGTTTCAGGAAATGTAATCTAGTTAATATAGCATCAGGCGTGTATGTGTAATCTTTATGGTTATATGTCTGTATAAACAGCTATTTTACATTTAATTTTCACCTTTAATTTCATGCAATATTTCTATTACAAAATCAAAGATTTTGGTTTTTGTGATAGTGTTACATGCAAACTTTGAATAAAAGATCAATGCAGTGTTAATGATGTGGGGAAGATTGCTAGGCCTATCTGCAATCTTGTTGCAAGTCGCTGTATTTTTACAGCCATTATTGCCAGAGAAACAACATTTTTCCTCTGTGTGTAAAACTGTTGTCCAAGCATTATTTTCTGATCAGGCCAAATCTGCAAGTCCACTATCTGCAGATCATACGCATCACTCATCAAACATCACTGCGTCTAACTCCAATTCAAATCAGACAATTACACATTCAGCTCAGCATCAGGATTCTTCTGAACAAGATTCGCATGCCAATCATGAGTGTGAATACTGTTTGGTATACAGCTTTGCGCTGCCATTATTGGATACCAAGCTCAGATATGTGTTAATTCGCACACAAATTCGAGTTTTAGCTTTTAAAACAGCGTTTACTTCAACGCTGTTTCAGAGTGAGCCTTTCTTTTTTCTCCCACAAAGCCGTGCACCCCCTTCTGTCTTATAAACTCTTGTGATATTTGGTGATGGCCCAGCGATACACTTAGCTGTAAATCCCTATGATAAATATATCCAAACCGATTATTTATTTGAATGAATTGACTCGTTTATTCGACCCTAAGGAGGAGATAACCATGCATCTGCTTCAACACAGTCATAACTATGTAAATCATGATGTAGATCAAGTGGTATGCTTAGATTTAGCCCAACAAATTGTTAAAGTTCGACAAAAAATGAATATTTCACAAGCAGAACTTGCGGCAAAATTATGTATCTCTGCCAGAACTTTGGAAAGTTGGGAACGTGGTGTTCGTCAACCTTCTAGTTCTGCCCAAGCTTTGATTCGATTATTTATTAAATCACCGCAATTTGTGTTAGAAAGTTTGGCTTAAAACATCTGTTTTGATTTTTTAAAGCCTTTTAAAAACAATATAAAGAAGCTCTTGAGGGAGCTTCTTTAACTATAAAATCAATTTAAATGGTCAATCACTTCATCTTTTTGTTTAATACTCACCACAAATATTCTGAAGATCACAAATCACTTTTTTCAAAACCTTAAATATACAGTGTTTAATGTATTTACAAGATTACGCTGCCCTGCATATTCTCTACTTATTCACTAATTTAACTAAGATGACGTAAAATAGACGCTCACCTATTTACACTCAAATCACGCCTCAGACTAAAGGATTCCAACTGCATGAACATGAAAGAAATCATGGCTGATCTATCTTCCCACACCCCAATGATGCAGCAATACCTACGGGTGAAGATGGAACATCCACATTCTTTAATGTTCTATCGCATGGGTGATTTTTACGAATTATTTTTTGATGATGCACACAAAGCCGCCAAGCTTTTAGGTATTACACTCACCCATCGTGGTAAAACCAGCGGCAAGCCTATTCCAATGGCAGGTGTGCCGTACCATGCCGCAGAAGGTTATCTGGCTCGCTTGGTCAAAAAAGGCGAAACTGTGGTCATCTGTGAGCAAATTGGCGAAGTGACAGGTAAAGGCCCTGTAGAGCGTGGTGTGGTAAGAATTATCACCCCAGGTACACTTACCGATGATGCCTTGCTTAACACCCACCAATCTTCCAATTTGGTCGCTTTATGCTTACAGCAAAACCAGATTGGCATTGCATTACTGGACTTGAGTGCAGGTATTTTTAAAGTTCAGCAAATGGATTATCGACCTGAACAACTCGCAATTGAACTCTCACGTTTAATGCCAAGTGAAATTGTGGTCGATGAAGATATTGTCGATCCAAATATTATTGAACAGGTTAAAAAACAGCTCGACTGCCCTGTGACTAAACGCCCAAATGTCGATTTTAACCTGAACAATGCACAAAAAACTCTCTGTGATCAATTCAGCGTTTCTACCCTGTCAGGTTTTGGTCTTGATCACCTACCTTTAGCCAAAGCCGCTGCGGCTGCTCTGATTCACTATGCCAAAGAAACACAAAAAACGGCCTTACCGCATATTCGCAGTATTCAGTTAGAGCAAAGCAGTGATTTTATCGCACTAGACCCTGTGACCCGTCGCAATCTTGAATTGGTTGAACCATTGTTTGAACATGGAACATCTTTATTTCAACTCATCAATGACTGCCAAACTTCCATGGGTGGCCGCTTGCTTAGTCGTACCCTAATGCAACCTTTGCGTGATACTGCACTGCTTGATGCACGTTTAGATGCCATCCAAGCCTTGTTACAGGGCTATCATGAATCTCCAGTACGTTTGGTACTTAAAGAAATAAGTGATATTGAACGGGTACTGAGCCGTGTCGCACTGGGTAGCGCTCGCCCACGTGACTTGGTTCAACTACGCCAAGCTTGTGCGCAAATTCCATATTTACGCCATGCATTACAGCCGATTGTTTCTGCACAGCAATCGCAACTCATTCAAAACCTGAATGAAGAATTGGGCGATTTTCATGGGCTGCATCAACGTCTTATGCAGGCCATTGTGGAAAATCCACCTGTTTTATTGCGTGATGGTAATGTCATTGCAGAAGGTTTTGACAATGAACTGGATGAACTGCGTAAAATTCGAGATCACGCAGGACAATTCCTTATTGATTTAGAAATTAAAGAGCGTGAACAAAGTGGCATACCTACTTTAAAAATTGGCTACAACCGTGTCAGTGGTTATTACATTGAACTGACCCGAGCCCAAGCTGAGCAAGCACCTGAGCATTATATTCGTCGTCAGACTTTAAAAAATGCAGAGCGCTATATTACCCCTGAGCTGAAAAGCTTTGAAGATAAAGTACTTTCTAGTGAATCTCGTGCTTTGGCACGTGAAAAAATGCTGTTTGAAATGCTACTGGATGAATTACGCCAAGACATTGCTCAATTACAGATGATGAGCAGTGCGATTGCACAAATTGATTTATTAGCTAACTTTGCCCATCAAGCCCGCTTACGCAATTGGGCACGTCCTGAATATAGTCCTGAAACAGGTATTAAAATCACTGCTGGGCGTCATCCTGTGGTTGAAGCCTTGAGTAAAACAGCATTTACTCCAAATGACACCATGCTGGACTACAATCATCGCTTGGCAATTATTACTGGCCCGAATATGGGCGGTAAATCAACCTATATGCGTCAAACGGCACTGATTGCCCTACTTGGTTATTGTGGCAGTTATGTACCTGCACAAGCCGCTATATTAGGGCCAATTGACCGTGTATTTACCCGAATCGGCTCTGCGGATGATCTATCTACGGGTAAATCGACCTTTATGGTAGAAATGACTGAAACATCACAAATTTTACATCATGCCACCTCGCAATCTTTGGTGCTCATGGATGAAGTTGGTCGAGGCACTAGTACTTACGATGGTTTGTCTTTGGCATGGGCATGTGTTTTAGATTTAAGCAAACGCATCAAATGTTTATGTTTATTTGCCACACATTATTTTGAGCTGACCGAATTAAGCAAAGAGTCAGGGGTAGATAACTACCACGTTACTGCAAAAGAAATGAATGGAAACTTAATTCTGTTACACAAAGTTCAACATGGTCCAGCCAGTCAAAGTCATGGTTTACAGGTCGCAAAACTGGCAGGTATTCCTACTAATGTGATTAAAGAAGCACAAAACCGCTTAAGAATTTTAGAAAAGCAGCAGCTTAAAAATGTTAATTTGGCCGTTCAGGATGATTTATTCACCCCTGCTACCAGCTTGGCAGAAGCTGAAATTATTGAACGTGTGATTGAAGTGGAAAAACCATCACCTGCGCTAGACTTATTGCGCAGTATAGATGTAGATAATTTGACTCCACGTCAAGCATTAGATCAGTTATATGCTTTAAAAGAGCAACTGAATAGCTAATTTAAACCGCTAAGATTTTTAGAAAAAATTAACAAACTAAAGACTCTCAATTGAGAGTCTTTTTCATTTATAAGTTTTTTTGATGGTTTTACCCACTTTTTATCAAATTTAGTAGCACTATCTATATCAAATATCAGTAAAAGCAATTGTTAGTTACAGTGTTTTTTGCCTAAAATAGACTATTCTGAATTAGAACCATATTTTTAGGTAGCTGTCGCCATGACATTTGTTGTCACTGAAAACTGTATTAAATGTAAATACCAAGATTGTGTTGAAGTTTGTCCTGTTGACTGCTTCTACGAAGGTCCAAACTTCCTTGTCATTAATCCAGACGAATGTATTGACTGTGCATTGTGTGAACCTGAATGTCCTGCAAATGCAATTTTCTCTGAAGATGAATTACCAGAAGGTCAAGAAGTCTTTATTGAGCTAAATGCAGAGCTTTCACAAACTTGGCCAAACATTACACAAATTGGCGATCAACCTGCTGACCGTGAAGAATGGAATGGCAAGCCAGACAAATTACAATACTTAGAAAAGTAAGTTTGTCCTGTTTTTAAAAAGATCAGCCTGTGCTGATCTTTTTTTATACCTAAAACACACATTTGATTGCAATATTTTCAAATTTTAACCCGTATTTTCGATTAGAATACGGACACTTTAAATAAATATCTGATTTGCCTAATGAAGCAATTTTTCAAGGCGCTGTTTTCGTTCAGCATTGTTCCCATGCTTTTGGTGGCTTGTAGCTCAACCCCAGACAGAACAACAACGATTACCACGCCCGATGGAAAACGAATTTTCATTCCTCAAGAAAAAATTACCTACGAACGACAGGCAGCACCGAAAATTGTGCCCTACGCCTACAATGCTTGGGTCGCCGTAAGTGACAATTTACGCCAAGTCCGTGAGTACGAACGCTTCTTAGAACAAAATGGTGTGGGCAATATTATCCCTAGTTTTGAATTAATGCGTACTGCGCGAGATTGGCAGCGTTGTGGACGTTCACAGTTTATGATTCCAAGTCGTGAATTGTGGAAAAACCAAGTACCAACCCTACGCGTATTTAAGTATTTAGTTGCCTCTAAAGTTTTAACCGACTTTGAAGTCACCTCAGTGTATCGTGATTTACCACTGAATCAGTGTGCAGGCGGAGCAAATTCTTCTCGCCATTTATTCAACTCTGCGATTGATTTTAGAATTGGTCCACAATTCCCAAATGCCGAAGATTATGCCTACATTGAAAGTACCAAATACCGACTGTGTCAGTTCTGGCATCAATATGGGCAAAGTTTAAATATGGGTTTGGGCTTATATGCTTCTGGTCAAATTCATATTGATACTCAAGGCTATCGTACTTGGGGGCCTGATTTAAGCCATCATTCATCTATATGTAATTTCTAACTTTTGTTGTTTCAAATGAATGTTTAAAAGAGGTCAACACTGGCCTCTTTTTTACATCTATCGCATCTAAAAGCAGTCGCATTCAACAGTAACCCAGCGTAATAAATTGCACTCTAAGCAGAAAAGTTTACAATGCACACATCGCAACAAAGGTGAGCTGACTATGCAACAAATGTGGACGGATATCGATCACTATATCGAATCACATTTAATCCCCGAAGACCCAATTTTGACGCAAACTTTGGAAAATACCGATGCCAAAGGTTTTCCAGACCATCTTGCCGTTGCCGCAAATCAGGGGATGTTGCTACAAATGCTCATTCAGATGAACCAATGCAAACGGGTATTGGAGTTGGGTACTTTTGCAGCTTACAGCACTATGTGGCTCGCGCGCGCCCTACCTGAAGATGGTTATATTCTAACAATTGAAGGACGGGATACTCACGCTGCTTTAGGTCAAGAAAATATTGATCGTGCCCAGTTGAAACAACAGGTTGAATTGAAAGTCGGACGAGCTGCCGATATTTTAAAAGCACTCCCTGCCGATACAGCAGCCTTTGATTTTATTTTTATTGATGCAGATAAACAAAGCTATCCTGAATATTTAGAACTCAGTCTTAATCTTTCCCATTCAGGTACAATTATCTTTTTAGACAACGTGATTCGCGCGGGTGAAATTTTAAATCCTGAAAATCACAAGCCGAGCATTGAGGGTATTCGTAATATGTTTACTGCAATGCAAAACCATCCTCGAATTTTATCTTGTACCGCATTACAAACTGTAGGCAGCAAAGGTCACGATGGCTTTGCTTTAGCGATTGTAAAGTAAACCCAACGTAAGGTTAAAAAACAACCTGGATCGATTTTACATTATATATTATAATGTTACATGTACTGTCCATACAGTTATCCACAATTTATGCGGATAACCATGGACAGTTGCTCAACAGTTAGATCAGCTCAGCTAAACAATTGCTTACCCTGTCTTTTAATACGTTTTTACTTTGCAACCAATAACGGTACAGTCGAATTACGGAAAATACTGGTGGTAATACTGCCCAAGAAGAATTGATGAATTTTGCTGTGACTAAATGCACCCAACACAATCAGCTGAATACCATGCTCACGCTGATAATCTAAAATATTCTCTGCAACATCACCATAACGGTATTCCACCACCACATCCAAACCGGCTGAGGTTAAGAAATCCGCAGGTTCATTTAACACTTCTGGATGATCGCCCACATAGAGCAAATGGCATTGCAATAATTTAAGCAAATCACTTTGTGCAATGCGCTTCATCATTTTGATACAGGTTGGTGAATATTCATAGGCAAAAATAAAACGTGTCGGCGCTTTAAAATTTTCACCCACAGTCATCACTGTACAATTTGCCCCACGGATAAAGTTTTCAACATTGCTACCCAAAGCTTTATTGCGCTCAGCCGATTTCTCTCCTACTCGGCCTATGACCACAATATCTTCTTCATTCAACAAACTGAAACTTTGTTCTAAAAAGTCGCCTTTTTCCTGTAAATGAGTCGGTACGATACCAAACTTTTCCTGAATCATATTGGAAATATGCTGCAACAGATTGTTGCTGTAGTCTAAGGCTAATTCACTTTGTTTTTGTTCAAGTTCTGATAGTTCTTTTAATAGCATGGCATTACTTTCAAAGCCAATCACACCGCTGATTTCCCCCAAATGATAGCTAGCGGGGTAATAGTCCAACACTTGCAATAACACCAATTCACGTTGAGTTTGTGTTGCAATCCACGCAGCAGCTTCTGCAAGCGCATTAATACAGGGCGAAGAATCAATACAAGCAATTACACGTTTCATTGTTGCCTCACTTACTGCCTTTTGCAGGCTATTTTTAATTGTTATTTTTAACTTAGCACAACTCGTGTTGCAGGGACATGAAAAAATGTAATCAAGTTTAAAGATTTAGCCTGACTGAATAAAAGCTAGTCACGATAACGAATCCGTTTTGCTGGATTTCCTGCTACAATTTCACGTTCCTGAATGTCTTTGGTGACCATGCTATTCATACCCACAACGGCATGTGCTGCAATCTTTACACCATCTTTAACCCCAACATGCGCACCGAGCCAAACATCTCGTCCAATTTCAATGCCTTGTGAACTTACTGCTTGTTGATAGATCGGCTGATCTAATGCCATACCATGATCAAAAGCATATAAATGACAATAGGCTGCAATACGCACTTGGTCATGTAATTTAATGCCTGCACGACCGCCATCTAAAATACAGTGATGGTTTATCGCAACTTCATTGCCAATCTCTAAAGGGCCATGCAAAGTGCAATCTGCTGCAATAAATGTGTTATCGCCAATTTTTATATGACGACCAGGCTCTGCAAAAATGTGTGCTAAAGGTGAGATAAAACAGTTTTGACCTATTTCAACTGTTTCCATTGCCATTAAATAGTCTTGATATTCCTGCTGCCAAGCTTCTGCCCAAATACGATGTTTAGGCTTTAATGACCAATATAGCCACGGCATATAATTTAAACGGTGCTTATGCTGTTCACGATATTTCAAGAGCGGATCTGCATTGCTAGATTCAGTCATGTTGATCTTCTTCAATTATTTTAAGTTGTTCACGCCCACGGCTTATATCTTGTAATTTAAATCTTAATGGATCAATTTGATGTACTTGCAGCAAGGCCTGCACCACTACACCATTTGCAGTATAGTCTTCCTGATACTCTATCTGCTGACTGTTCAACTCGTACTGTAAAATTGCCCATTCATTAAACTGACAGGCAAATTGCACCATTTTTTTCTCAATCAGTTCTATTTTTTCTGCTAAGGCCAAACATTGCCCTGCGCAGCCACCATAGGCACGCACTAAACCGCCTGTACCCAATTTAATACCACCATACCAACGATTGACCAATACCAAAACATTGGTCAGCTCATTGCCTTCAATCGTGGCTAAAATTGGGCGACCAGCCGTACCCGAAGGCTCGCCATCATCATTAAAACGTAATTGATGCCCTATTTTCCATGCCCAGCATTGATGTGTGGTCGATGGATCACGTTGCTGTTCTAGAAAAGTTTTTACCGCTTGCTCATTGTCTACAGGCACTGCGATGGCTTGAAATCGACTTTTTTTAATTTCTTCTTCAAAAGTGATTGGCGCAGCAATGGTAAAAGGCATAACAATCCAGACAAATAACCAGATAAATAAAACCTGAAGATTATAACGTGTTTAGAGCACAACCGACATGAAAAAACCTTCTAGCGAATTTCGATAGAAGGTTGAGTAGTAGTGTATTCATCTGGATTAAAAGTCATCTTTTAACGCAAAGAAAACCATTCAAATTTTTAGACAAAAAAGTCTTCACCCAAATACACTTCACGTACGGTTTCATTTTCCAGAATTTCTTGTGGAGTTCCTTCAGCAATCACTGAGCCTTCACTAACAATATAAGCACGTTCACAAATAGCTAAAGTGTCACGCACGTTATGGTCAGTGATTAATACACCAATGTCGCGGTCTTTCAAGGTACGGATAATATCTTTAATATCACCGACTGAAATGGGATCGACCCCTGCAAACGGTTCATCTAGCAACATAAACTTAGGGTCTGCGGCCAAAGCACGTGCAATTTCAGCACGACGACGTTCACCACCTGACACACTCATCCCTAATGAATCTTTAATATGGGTGATTTTAAAATCTGCCAACAACTCAGCCAAACGCTGCTGACGTTGCTGTTTATTTAAGTCTTTTCGTGTTTCCAAAATAGCCATAATATTTTCAGCAATGGTCAATTTTCTGAAAATCGAAGCTTCCTGGGGTAAGTAACCAATACCCTTACGTGCACGTTCATGCATCGCAAGATCAGACAAATCCAGTTGATCTAAATGGATTTCGCCTTTATCCATACGCACCAAGCCCACAACCATATAGAAACTGGTAGTTTTTCCTGCACCATTTGGCCCTAGCAAACCTACAATTTCACCACTTTTCATTTCAAATGAAACGTCTTTTACCACCCAGCGCTTATTGTAGTTTTTTGCCAAATGCTTAATACATAGCGTTTGCTGACCGCGCTGTGTGCTGTCTTGTGTTGCGCTGCTTTGATCCATTAATCACGCGCTCCCGGGAATGATTTTGAGCTTGATGGTGGAATCACAATTTTGACACGACCCGCATCTGAACCTGTTTTATTTGGTGTACCAATTGCCTCAACATCACCTTTGTTCATGCTATAGCGCAAGGTATTACCACGAATACTGGCACCATCTTGTTCTAAAAGCGCACCACCCGATAAGGTAATAATGCCTGTTTCTGCATTGTAAACAATCTTCTGCGCTTGGCCTTTCGCTAGCCCTTTGGCAGGATCGGTTTTTTGCTGAAATTGTGCAGGTCTACCTGTAGCCGTAATTACACTAATTTCTTTTTTACTGTTCAAATTAGCAACAATAGAGTCAGCCTGTAGCTTCATGGTGCCCTGTTCAATAATCACATTGCCAGTATAAGTCGTTACACCCGAACGCTCACTAAAGGTTGCACGGTCTGCCACCAAGCTAATTGGCTGATTACGGTCAGAAGGAATTGCCCAACTACCTGCCGATGAAAGCACCGCCAAGCCTACAAGTACTGCTTGTTTTATCAACGTTTTAGACGCGGTAAGCTTAGTTTTATGGTTCATACTTTCCTCGAATATTAAAAAATTCGTATTGGCCGTCATTTAAATTGGCTTTTAAACCCTGACTGATAAAATCTGCTTGTGGTGACTGTACCACCACCTGCTTATCAGTATTGATTTCACGTGTTTTGGGAAGCACGTTTAATTCTGCTGTTTCAAGCGTAAGCTTGCCTTGATTAAGTAACTTGGTTGCTAAAACCTGATCGGACAACACCACTTTTTCATTGTCATTAAAACCTTGCGCTTGCTTGGCATAGAACGTGGCATCTACCTCGCCCGCCTTGTACATCGAAGCATTTAAATTTTCCAGCTTAGAGGTCTTTTGCTGCATATCTTGCTCTAAACGGTCAATTTGAGCGCGTACATATAAATTGCCCTGCTCATCGGTCTGGGTCAGATGAATTTGCTCGGCTGAATAAGTCATCGAACGTGCAGCGTCAGTTTCCAGTTTTTTGCCTTTACCGCTGTAATAGTAATAACCACCACTTACAGCTGCAATTGCAATCGCAGTAACGTATAAAACTTTAGTATCCATAAGTGGGGCTGTAACTCAAATCTTTGAATGCATGACGTATTAATGAGGGATTGTGAGATATTTTTCAAGTAACTCTTGGTATACGCCTTTGGCAGTTAAAATCATATCGCAGATTTCACGTACCGCACCACGACCACCCATGGCTTGTGTTACTAAATCTGCACGGCGACGCACCTCAATATGTCCATTAGGTACAGTCACTTTCATACCTGCAATGGAGAATGCCGACAGATCAGGCCAGTCATCACCCATGTACATACAATCTTGAGGTGATAAACCCAGTTGTGCACACGCTTCCTGTAACGCTGTACCTTTGTCTTCACGCCCTTGATAGACCAAGTCTACGCCTAAATCAGACATGCGTTTTTCGACAATATTGCTTTTACGCCCTGTAATGATAATGACCTTGACGCCAGCCTGCTGCACCAATTTCATGCCTAAACCATCACGAATATCGAATGATTTAATTTCATCACCACTGTTGGTCAGGGTAACAAAACCATCACTTAAAATTCCATCGACATCTAAAACCAAAGCTTCAATATGACGTGCTTGCTCTAATAAAATATAAGATGCCATTGTTTAGTTCACCCCTGCTTGAATCAAGTCATGCATACTGATCACACCAATGACCTTATTGGCATCATCCACCACCACAAACTGATTAATTTTACGGTCACGTAATTGTTCTAAAGCTTCAACTGCACGCGCTTCTTGTGAAATAGTTGCAGGGTGCTGTGTCATCACTTGCCCGACTTGTAAATTCACATCAAAGCCCTGTTGCTTATCAATTAAACGACGTAAGTCACCATCGGTGAAAATGCCTAATAAGACATCATTCTCATCCACAATTGTGGTTAAACCTAGACGTTTGTTTGAAATTTCGTATAACACCTTGTTCATTGGTGTATCTGGTGCAACTTTTGGTAGCTCGGTACCCGTGTGCATCAAATGCTTCACATGCAATAACAGACGTTTACCTAATGCTCCCGCAGGATGTGAACGGGCAAAATCATCGGCAGTAAAACCACGTGCTTCAAGCAAGGCGACCGCCAAAGCATCACCCAAAGCCAAGGTTGCTGTAGTACTGGAGGTTGGTGCCAAACCAAGCGGACAGGCTTCCTGAATATTACCCAAAGTCAGTGCCACATCGGCATTTTGTGGCATTGGCCCACGATCATCACCACTAATCGTGATTAGCGGCACTTCTAGATGCTTGATGAGTGGCATTAACATCATGATTTCATCACTTTTGCCTGAGTTGGAAATGGCAATTAAAACATCTCCACGTACCAGCATACCCAAGTCACCATGCCCTGCTTCACCCGGATGCATGAAGAAAGACGGCGTACCTGTAGATGCAAATGTTGCTGCCATCTTACGGCCGATATGCCCAGACTTCCCCATACCCGTGACAATCACCCGACCTTTGCAATGCAGCATAATTTCGCAAGCACGGCTAAAGCGATGGTCAATTTGCGTAGCCAAGACCTGCAATGCTTGCTCTTCTATTTTTAATGTGTCTAAGGCTACAGATTGAAAATCAATGGTATTTGGCATGTTTTCTATTCAATGTTGGACTTAAATAAAGTGTGGTACACAGCCTAATAAAACAGGTTTATTAGAGCCGCTTAGATTTTCGCAATTTTAGCATATCTATGCAATTCTAAGCTTTGATTCTGAGTGTGTTTTTTGTTTTTATCGTTTTGTAGATATTCCTTAAAGCTCTTCAATATCTACACCTATTTGACTTGTTCTTTTTTGACAAGCCCTGAGTTAGAAATAAAGTTCCTGCTTAGGTTATTTAATGAATATCTATGTAAACGACGCCTGAACTTTTTGCTGTGTCTAAATGAATACTGCAAAAAAACTTCCATAAAAAAACGCCTATCTTTCGATAGGCGTTTTTAAAATTTTGGAGCGGGAAACGAGACTCGAACTCGCGACCCCAACCTTGGCAAGGTTGTGCTCTACCAACTGAGCTATTCCCGCAATATGGAAGTGAATTATAGAGAATTTCATACAACTGTCAACTCTCTATGCTTCCAAGTGCTCAATTAATCAGCACGACGCCATACTGTACCCTGACGGGTATCTTCCAATACTACGCCTTGATCAAGTAAAGACTGGCGAATTTCATCGGCACGGGCAAAGTCTTTGGCTTTTTTGGCATCCTGACGCTGCTGAATCAATTCTGCAATGGCTTGTTCAGACAAACCTAAAGCATCCTGACCAATATCAGACTTCAGGAATTCATCTACATCATGCTGTAACAAACCTAAAATATTGGTCAAATGACGCAAGGTTGAATAATACACAGCCGCCTGTTCTGCCTGCTGCTCTTTTACCGCACGGTTCAGCTCTTTATTGACTTCAAACAGAACTGCTATCGCTTCTGCAGTGTTAAAGTCATCACGCATTGCAGCATTAAAGCGCTCTACCAAAGCCTCATCTAACGGCTCAACAGTTTTCGCACCATAAGCTTGTTGATAAGCTTTAAATGAGTGATAGAAACGTGATAAAGCAGTTTTCGCTTCTTTCAAGGCAACATCGGAGAAGTTTACAGGGCTACGATAATGTGAAGACACAATAAAGTAACGGATCACTTCAGGATGGAACTTTTCCATCACATCGCGGATAGTGAAGAAGTTACCCAATGACTTTGACATTTTTTCGCCATCGACATTAATAAAACCGACGTGCATCCAGTAATTCACATACTGCTCACCTGTCGATGCTTCAGACTGGGCAATTTCATTTTCATGGTGTGGGAACATTAAGTCTGAACCACCGCCATGAATATCGAAATGGTTGCCTAAGCAGCAAGTCGACATTGCAGAACATTCAATATGCCAACCAGGACGTCCATTGCCCCATGGAGAAGCCCAAGATGGTTCATTTTCTTTGGCATGTTTCCAAAGAACAAAGTCAAATGGATGCTTTTTATCGACTTCAACATCTACACGTTCAGATGCACCCGCTTGCATGTCTTCCAGCTTACGGCCTGAAAGACGGCCATATTTGTCAAATTTTTCGACCTGAAAATAAACATCGCCATTGCTTGCAGGATAAGCCGTGCCTTTATTTACTAAATTGCCAATCATGTTTTGCATTTGGTCAATAAATTCAGTGGCACGTGGTGCTGCATCTGGCTCAGCACAGCCTAAGTTTGCTGCGTCTTCATTCATGGCTTGAATAAAACGATCCGTTAAAGCCTGAATACTCTCGCCATTTTCATTGGCACGTTTAATAATTTTGTCGTCAATGTCGGTGATGTTGCGTACATATTTCACCTTCCAACCCTGACTACGTAAAAAGCGAATGATGTAGTCAAATGCAACCATAACCCGCGCATGTCCAATATGACAGTAATCATAAACCGTCATACCACAGACATACATGTCGATATGTCCTTCTTTACGCGGAACAAATTCAACTTTTTTACGTTGCTCTGAGTTATATAGAACAAATGGTTGCATAGGTTTTCAAAATAGGTCTATTAAAAGATGCACCATCTTAACCTAAGCATTATTTTTCATAAAGTTTTTCGATGTTTTTATTCTGTATGAGGATATTGCGAGTGATGAGTACACTCTCGACCAGACCTTCTCCCGAAGGAGAAGGAACGTTCAATACTGATCTTAAACTTGGATTGATCTTATAAAGTGAGTAAACCTTATGCCGCGTCGCGTTTTTGTACCAAAATCGCACCGACAGAGTAACCCGCACCAAATGAACACAGTACACCATATTCACCATTATCGACTTCATGTGCAGTACGGTGTAAAGCAATAATTACCCCCGCTGAAGAGGTATTGGCAAACTCATCTAAAATAATAGGTACTAGACCAGGTTGTGCCGCTTCTTTACCCACCACCAATTTTAAAATCAGTTCGTTCATGCTGGCATTGGCTTGATGCAACCAGAAACGCTTCACATCGGTTGGTGCAATCTGATTTTTTTCCAATTGCGCAGTAATCATTTTAGCCACTAACGGACAGACTTCTTTAAAGACTTTACGGCCATCCTGATGGAAGCGTTTATCATCAATATCTGCATTTTCACTTAGGTTTAAGAAACCGAAGTTATTGCGAATATTGTTAGAGAACTGGGTGAACAGGTTCATATCTAAAATTTCAAAACCTGCTTTTGTATCTGTCTCTTCTAAAATTGAAGCGGTTGCCACATCACCAAAAATAAAGTGGCAGTCACGTGAGCGGTAATCGTTATGCCCTGATGTAATTTCGACATTCACCAACAGTACGCGACGCGCGCCTGCTTTAATCGCATCATGCGCTTGCTTAATACCGAAAGTTGCAGCAGAACATGCTACGTTCATGTCATAGGCATAGCCTTGAATACCAAGCGCAGTTTGAATTTCAATCGCCACGGCAGGATAAGCACGCTGCAAGTTTGAGCAAGATAAAATGACCACATCAATATCTTCTGCAGTTACACCTGCATTTTGCATCGCTTGTTTTGCGGCAATTACACCCCATTCAGCTTGTAACGAAATTTCATCATCACCACGTTCACGCAAATTAGGACGTAAACGGTTGATGTCTAAAATACCTGTCTTTTCTGCTACATAACGGCGTTTTACACCTGAGGCTTTTTCAATAAAGTCTGCACTTGAGCCACGACGTTCTTCTAGCTCACCTGCTGCAATTTTGTCAGCATTCTGCTGATTATACTGTTCCACATAAGCATTTAAACTTTCGACCAACTCTTCGTTGGTAATAACATCTTCTGGGTGATAAAGACCAGTACCTGTAATGCGAATGCCCATGTAAAACTCCTTCTAGAAATTATCTATATCTTAACTGATTCCGAGCTTTTCCCATACTTTTTGCAGCCGAGTTGCAGAAATTGGCATTTTGGTTTTCATGGGTTGAGAGAACAACGATATGCGTAATTCTTCTACCATAAAGTACAATTCCTTCAGGCGGGCATCTTGTTTGTGTTTGAACAATTTGTCCATCCAAGGGTCAATTTGGGCGATGGCAGCATTATCTCTTTGCAAGTTGTTGGGTAAGCGGTCTAAACGTAATAACAACGCTTTTAAATAGCGCGGATATTCGCTCCACACCTCTACAGGCTTGCTATACACAAAGTCTGCCAGATGCATTAAATCCAGCTGATCTTCAATATCATCCATATTTTTAGCAAAAACTGCTTCATCAAGCATCAATAACTGACGGCGAATATCTTGCCAAGCAATATAAATTTCATTAAAGATACGAAGCGTGGTTTGACCATGACTAAGAAAAGTCTTTTTTACCTCAAGCTGTAAGTTTTGAAACTCTTCCAAATTGACTGGCAAGTCACAAATAGTGCTTTGCAAGGTCGCATAGATCAACATTTGTTCAAATTGTGCTTTATCTCCCAAAGGTGAGTAGGCCAAAGCCAATGGTTTAGCAATTTGTTTTTTCAGTTGGCGCGATAAATCGCCCAATTGCACATGCAGTAAACGAATCACCCCTTCACGATGCTGACGAATCGCCTCGCTCTGATCATTAAAGGTTTGAATCACCACACCCGATTCATCTTTCTGGCTCAATTCTGCAAAATCTTTGCTTGGCACCAAAGCCTGATATTGCTTGACCACCACACCGGTAACTTTTTGTGAAGCCTCAAAAATGAATCGTTCAGGAAAGGTCTGAAATTCACCTTGCAACTGCTTCACAGGGCTGTGGGTTTCGGTACGACAACGTGCTTTTAATTCTGCTAAATCACGCCCCTGTTCAATCACCCGCCCTTTTTCATCCAGTACTTTGATGAACGGTAACAAATACGCATCTACACGCTCAAAACTAAAGTCTTTTTCGGTAATTTGTTCTGCACGTAACTGAAATGCCAAAAAGCTAAAAATATGCTCACGTAAATTGACAGCATCAATGCGTTGCAACAGTTTGCTTGCAGTGTCCGGAATAGGCACTAAGTGACGACGCTTTTCCTTCGGCAAGGTTTTGAGCAAAGCTTCAATTAAATTTTCACGCCAGCCTGGAACACCCCATGACCAAATATTTTCATCGACCTGTGCCAATGCTTGCACAGGAATTTTAACCGTTGCACCATCTTCATCATGACTTGGATCAAAACGGTAACTGGCTGCCAAACGCAGCTCACCATTACGCAAATAATCTGGAAATTGCTGCGTGGTCGGACGATCATTCAACCAAAGTGCATCATCTTCCACAAATAAATAACGTGGGTTTTGCGGCTCCACGGTGGCACGCCAATCTTCAAATGAGCGTCGGCTAGCGACTTCTGCAGGGACTTTGGCTGCATAGAACTGATAAATAGTTTCTTCATCGACAACTAAGTCTCGACGACGTAACTTGTCTTCAACCCGTTCCACTTCTTCAAGTTTGAGTAGGTTGTGTTTTAAGAATGGCGGTGTAATGCCCAAGTTGCCTGTGGTTAAAGCATCACGTAAGAAAATTTCATGCGCAGCTTCTTGATCGACCTTTTCATAATTTACAGCACGTTTCGGTTCAATAATCAGCCCAAACAGTGAAATTTGATCATAGGCATTTACCACGCCAGCTTTTTTAGACCAATGCGGCTCGAAATAATGATGCTTGAGCAAATCACGTGCGGCCAATAAAATCCATTCAGGTTCAATTTTTGCCAAGGTGCGCAAATACACTTGTGAAGTTTCCACCATCTCAAATGCCATCACCCACGGCGTATTGGTTTTATGCAAGGTAGATGCAGGGAAAATCCGTGCTTTTTGCTGGCGTACGGCCATGAACACGTTACGCTCATCGGTTTTATTTGCAATAAACGATAACAAACCAGTTAACAATGCTCGATGCAGATTTTCATAACTGGCTTTTTTCTCATTAAAAGACAGTTTTAAACTACGTGCTAAATCAACCAATTGTTCATGCGTTTTCTTCCATTCACGTAAGCGCAACCAACTTAAGAAATGCTGACGTGCAAAAGTACGACGTTTGTTTTCACTCATACCTTCACGGTTTTCGTGCAAAGTTTCCCAAAGCTTTAAATAAAATAAAAAGTCAGAATCTGCTTCACGGAACAAAGCATGTTTTTGATCGGCCTGCATTTGTTTATCTGCAGGACGTTCGCGCGGGTCTTGCACCGCTAGTGCCGCCACAATAACTAATACTTCATTGAGCACACCAAAATGCGCACCGCCTAAAATCATACGTGCCAGTCGTGGGTCAATTGGCATTTTCGCCATCTGCTGACCAATTTTGCTGAGCGGATTTACAGTCTTAGATGAAACATCTTTGGCTTTATGTTCTGTCAGCGCACCTAATTCCACTAATAATTTGCGACCATCATTCACTAAACGATGATCGGGCGGCTCAATAAAATCAAATTCTTCAAGCGTGCCCAAGCCCAGACTTTGCATTTGCAAAATGACCGAAGCCAAGTTGGTACGTTTAATTTCAGGCTCAGTAAACTCTGGTCGGCTTAAAAAATCCTCTTCGGAATACAAACGAATACACACACCTGGCGCAATACGACCACAACGCCCTTTACGCTGATTCGCTGCCGCTTGAGAAACTGCTTCAATGGGTAAACGCTGCACCCGTGAACGATAGTTATAACGTGAAATACGCGCAAAACCACTATCTATTACGTAGCGGATATTTGGCACAGTCAAAGCCGTTTCAGCCACATTGGTGGCAATAATAATGCGGCGTCCACCACCCGTTGGGTTAAAGATTTTTTGTTGTTCAGCTAACGCCAAACGCGCATACAAAGGCAAAATTTCTGTATGACGTGGCCCATGTTTGTGCAAGGTTTCCTGGAGTTCACGAATTTCCTGTTCAGTGCTGGCAAAAATCAGAATGTCGGCGTGTTCAGGATGACCTTTTTCCTGCGCATCGGCAAAGCACTCTTCTACTGCTTGCACCACAGCACGTGGCAAGTTTTCTTCAAAATCATCAAATTCATCATCATCACTGCCACCAATACTTAATTCAGAAATTGGACGATAACGTACTTCTACAGGAAAGCTGCGCCCTTCAACTTCAAAAATCGGTGCGCCATTAAAGTAATTGCTAAAACGCTGCACATCTAAAGTTGCAGAGGTGATGATGACTTTTAAATCAGGGCGACGTGGCAACAATTGCTTTAAATAACCCATGATGAAGTCAATATTTAAAGACCGCTCATGCGCTTCATCGATAATAATGGTGTCGTATTTGTTCAAATAACGGTCATTGGCAAGCTCTGCCAATAAAATACCATCGGTCATTAAACGAATAATAGAGTCTTGAGAACCTTGTTCATTAAAGCGGACTTTAAAACTGATCGATTCACCCAGTTTTTCGCCGACTTCTTCTGCAATACGCTGCGACACACTACGTGCAGCCAAACGTCTTGGCTGGGTGTGACCAATGAGACCAGTTAATCCACGACCTGCCAACATGGCAATTTGAGGTAACTGCGTGGTTTTACCTGAACCCGTTTCCCCTGCCACAATAATCACTTGATGCTGCTGAATTGCTTCTGCCAATTGCTTAGCGTATTGAGTTACAGGTAAATCTTGATTCAATTGAATATTGGGAATGCGCTGAGCACGCTCCAACACTTTGAAATTGGATTTTTCAAATAATTCCTGATATTGCTTTGGATTGGCATCTTTGCCTTTCCGTAGTCGATTTAAACGATGACGATCACGCGCCAAAACGAGGTGGTCTACATTTAAATGACTCTGCACAGAATACGCTTCCTAACCAAAACACAAACACGTATTTTACGCACTAATGCCCTGAAGCGAAAGAACAGCGCTACAGAACAATCATTTAAATATTTTTTGATGCCACCTTGAACTTTTAAATTACATCCCCATATTGTTGAATGTAACTCAATTGCTGATTTGGTTTTATTGGATAGCCCACAAGTGGCTGTCATTCAATCATCATCATTTTAAGGCCTAATAAAGTCTCAAAATTGTATTGATGAACTTGTTGATATTTACATTCTCATTTGTTTTTCCGATGCTAGTAATGTAAAAATACCATTTCAGCAATAAAACAAAATTAGATACTCTATTGCTAACGAAATACAAACCTTAATCATGGAGACAATGATGAGCTTAATTAATACTGAAGTTAAACCATTTAAAGCTAATGCATACCATAACGGTCAATTCGTTGAAGTAACTGAAGCTGATCTTAAAGGCAAATGGTCTGTTGTATTCTTCTATCCAGCTGACTTTACTTTCGTTTGCCCAACTGAGCTTGGTGACCTTGCAGACAACTACGCAGAATTCCAAAAATTAGGCGTTGAAATCTATGCAGTTTCTACTGACACTCACTTCACGCACAAAGCTTGGCACGACTCTTCAGAAGAAATCAAAAAAATTCAATACGTAATGGTTGGCGACCCAACTTGGACGCTTTCTAAAAACTTTGAAGTATTAATCGAAGCTGATGGTCTTGCTGATCGTGGTACTTTCGTTATCGATCCAGAAGGCAAAATCCAAATCATCGAAATCAATGCTGGCGGTATTGGTCGTGATGCTCAAGAACTTCTTCGTAAAGTTAAAGCAGCTCAATACGTTCACGCTCACCCAGGTGAAGTATGCCCAGCTAAATGGAAAGAAGGTGATGCAACTTTAGCACCATCTATCGACCTAGTAGGTAAAATCTAAGTCTTAGATTTCACTACTCACAAAAACCACGCTTAGGCGTGGTTTTTTTATTCAAGCTGTTTGTTTACAGTAATGCATAAAAACTCCACTTTTCTACCTAATTTATTCATCATTGAATCGTAAACTAGATTGACTACAAAACAGCCAGCACATGGCACATTTGATTTTTTAAGTTGTAATTTATGAGGGCGGTTCTATGAAAAAATTATTGGTACTTTCGACTTTACTGGCATTTTCCGTGCCTGCATTGGCAGATGTAAACTGCAATGGCACCATTAAAAATCGTACCATTGATGATAATGTAAAAATTCAAAAGTTATGCACCCTAGATAATGTGACTGTTAAAGGTAATGTCATGCTGCATAGCAGTGCACAAGCCACAATCAAAAATAGCCGTATTGATGGCAACTTAGAATCTAAAGGACAATTTAGCCGAGTAAATGCTCAGGCCAACCGTATTGATGGCAACATTCAATTAGAAGATGGTCGAAATATTCAACTCAGCTCCAATCGTGTTGATGGTAATATTCAGCTAAAAGACAATACTGGCAGTATTATTGTTAAAAATAATCGTGTTTCTGGTAATTTAGAATGCGAAGATAATCGCCAAAAACCTACTGGCGGTTCTAATCGCGTTTCAGGCGATAAAGAAGATCAATGTCGTCATTTATAATGCCTAAAAATGCAAAATAGCAGACTTAAAAAAACCACATCTTATGATGTGGTTTTTTAACTTTGATCAACAACACAATATAAAATAAGATCAAATCTATTTTTACAATTCTGTAATACTTTTTATTTCATACTTCACTTATGTTCAGAATAAGCAGATTAAATCTGTGAAAAATAATATAAAAAATAAAGGAGTTGCTTATGGATAAAGCACTTGTCGTGACATCCTGGACATACAGCGCATCTTCACGTTATTTGAAAATTTTTTACGAAAATGGCTCTGGGGATTTATTCCACCCTGTACCGCAGTCTATTTATGACAACTTATTGAGGCGCAGCGACAAAGCTGCTTTTGTGAGTAAATATTTAGCATACGACCTAAGCTTTAACCGCATTTCCATTCAATAAATCATCATTACATTTTAATTATTTTAACTTTAAGAATTATCTAATTACTCAATCTATCCAATTAGTTTAATGCCGATTGGATAGACAAAGCTAAAATTTAAAGTACTTCTTGTACAAGTTTAAAACGCTCCAATTCTCGATCATCATCCAAGGTGATGGTTTCAGTAAACATTGACAGTGGTCTTACCCAAATAGAGTAATCTCCATATAAACACTGATAGACCACCAACTTTTCTTGAGTTTCACTATGGGTTGCCACATGCAGCACTTGGTACAACTGCCCTTTATAATGTTGATAAATACCTTTTTTAAGCATTGTGCTGTCCTTCTTCAACTAAACAGCAACAATGTACAATAAAAAATGAATTTCTGCTTATCAATACAATACAGCTTTATTCAACACACTCTCCCCCCAAGCAACCTGGGCATAACACATAAAGATCGACCCCATAGACACTATTTAGGCTAAAAACTATTACATTTATTGAACAATTATGCGTATCGGGCTGTATATTTTTTAGTTATATTCGCTTTATCCCATCTTAAGTGGATGTAAAAAAAGGAAACATGATAATGAATAAACTACTTCTTGCTTTAGGTCTTGCCGCTACTGTGGCGCTTGTTGGTTGTGCAAAAGAAAAAGCACCTGAAACTGGGGCAACCACTGGTGAACACTTAGAAAATGCTGCAGCTCAAGCGGCACATGATGCTGAAGATGCAACTCATGAAGCTGCTGCCGCTACAGCAACAGCTGTAGATAATGCTGCTGAAGCGACTGAAAATGCTGCCCACAATATTGCAACTGCAACTGAAAATGCTGCAGATGCAACTGTTCAAGCTGCTAAAGATGCGACTGCTGCAACTGCGGGTGCTGTTGAACAAGGTGCTGCAAACGTAAAAGAAAAAGCACAACAATAATTGATTGTGTCAATAAAAAAACTCCTGAGTCTCTGCTCAGGAGTTTTTTGATTTTAATGTCGGTGTTTTATGTGACACGTTTCATTTCAACATCTAAAGTACATCTTCTATTAGACTATGTAGAAAGCTGTTCCTTAAAATGTAGTCAAACATAGTCAAGGACTAATTCGCACTCTGTTAATGTCTTGTTGCCAAGCGTGTAA
>NZ_JAAZQY010000033.1:0-24421 GCF_012371315.1 Acinetobacter sp. A1 | reverse complement strand
TACCCCAACAAAACAAGGTGGCTTAACTAGAGCGGAATATCACTTATAAATACGCTTTTAGTTGTTCAAACAAGTGGGACCACCTCTAAACAAACACCCGAAGCCTTTAGAAATGCATGCTCACATTTCACTTATGTAGAAAACCTAAGTAACTATGAAGATCCTTTAATTAAAGAAGTAGTTAATGAAATTAAAGAAGTCAAAATAGAAAAAAATGTTAATGAAGTTCCAATTCAAGAAATAAAAACGGAAACTATATCTACTTTACCATTACATATTATTAAACAAGTTTTCGATAACCAAGATGCTGAATGGATAACTGTTGCATCATTAGGATCACAACTTAAATTAATGAAAACTGATTTTGACCCTAGAACATACGGATTCAAAAAACTTAATGATTTAGTAAAAGGTTATCCAAAGATTTTCCAATGGGATGAACGTACCTTAGATAATGGCCATAAGCATTTATACGTAAAGCTCAAATAAATATAGAAAACTGAATAGCCACCAATTTTGCTACTCAACTGATAAATGCATGACCGTATCAATATAATATTGAATGTTTCCTCTCCTTTTAGGAGAGGGTTAGGGAGAGGTAAATATTTAATTTTCAAAATTTTTAAAATACAATCAATCCAAACACTTCAGACTAAAAACAACATGACTATCAAAAAAGTAACCTCAATCACCAAACTCGAAGACTTAGGGCGCGTCCAGCTGTCAAAGTCCTTCTTTATGCGTGACTTTCTCTATAGCGAAATCGCCAATTGGTACGGTGTGCCGAACTTCCCCGACCATCCTGACATCGCCATTCGTACAGGAACAGAACTCTGCCAACAACTGCTCGAACCGCTACAACAAAAGTTTGGCCGTATCGCCATTCGTTCAGCTTATCGCTCACCAAGCGTGAATCAACTCGGCAACGAAAAAGGACATAACTGCGCAAGCAATGAGAAAAATTTTGCCAGTCATATTTGGGACTATCCCGATGCAAAAGGTTATGGAGCAACAGCGTGTATCGTCATTCCATCATTTTTAGAACTTTATGAGAAAGACCAAAGCAATTGGCAGCAACTTGCTTATTGGATTCATAACCATCTGAACTATAACCATCTGCAATTTTTCCCAAAACTATGTGCTTTCAATATTGGTTGGCATGAACAACCTACTCGGGAAATTTATAGCTATATCCAACCTAAAGGCTATTTATTACGTGGCGAAGCAGTGAATAAAGAATTTGAGAAGTTATATCCAAATCTTATTTAATTTTATCTCCCATTCCCACAGCGAGAGGAAAGATCACACCCTCAACCGAATATTAAAATTACCAACAAACCTTCTAGTAAAAACCGAGGTCTTTACAAACATTTTCCTTATCTAAACCCTTGAGTAGTGCACGATATTCTTTGGTTTCTGCATCAATTTTCTTTGGATTAAAATGTCGATTGGCTTGGTTTAAAGCAATAACATCTTGATAGTACTTACGAATATCCACACACAAAACACGGATTTGCTCGCGCTCATCACCCCTGAGTCTGGCTCGAGTCATCTTTTCCTCTATAGCACGATTAGAATCTAGCCCCAAATAATAACGCTCTGTCACATAATCATGCGCAGTGGCTTGTTTCAGGCTTTTGGCAGAAACATTAAAACTAAATAAAGCCAATACGCTGAATCCTGAAATTTTAATTGTGCTATGCAGCAAATGTTTTAACTTCATAACTGTGGATGCTCCGTTGGTAGTCGATTCCAAAACCAATGAATACGGCCTTGTGTATCAAGCAAAGTATGTGTCTTAATCTGCTCATGCATGACATTACTACCCCAGCAGGCATTTGCACTATTTCGGTTGTTATGCAGAAATATTTTTTCAGTCGTATCATCAATTTTTTGTGGCGGAATATAGACCGCATAGCCTGCTGGAATCCATAAATCTGCCACAACTAAAGTTTGTTGTTTGCTGTCATATATCCCAACAGAAATCACCAAGTCCAAATAAGGGTCGCAAGAGACAAACAAATGCGGAAAATTATGCCCTTCTAAATCTGTGCAAATTGTAGGAAATAAAGTCCGATCTTGCCCTGAGGGTGCGGTGTCTAAATATGGATTGGCATAGGCTGCAAATTTTCCGTATTTGTATTCACAATAACTGACGATATCGTAATCATTTTCAATCTTGATACTTTTGCCCTGTCCAATCAAATGCATACCAAAAGCTGCTGCCAATTCTGGTGTGATTTTGAAAGGTGGATAAACAATTGATTGTGTAACCTCAGGAAAATCAAGTTCTGTGATCACACCCCATTTGGTTTTTTTCTGATTTTTTGCTCGAACCCGAATGGGTGCTAAACAACTTAAATCAGCAACTGTCACAGCTTCGGTCTTGAGCAAAGTTCTCTGAATTATTTTATTCAATGCAGTGAAATGTGGCTTGCCCCGTTCATTAAAAAAATACGGTGTCGCACTTAAATCTACCGTAATTTCATCGACCATCTCATTCAACAGCATGCGTGAAAAATAAGTCCCCGTATCTACACGCTGCTCTGTGTTTTCTTTTTTCATTTTATTTTCTTTTAAATGACTCAATTCATTTGAATACCCAGCTTATAAAGCTAGGGGTTGGTTATTTCATTTGATTTAACATATTTTTTGCGCCCGCATGATTATAATTTTTGGCTAAATTCTGCAAAATACGCTTGGCTTGCACTTCCGCGTTTGGAAAACGACTACGATAACTTGATACACTGGTTAAACAACGTGCCACCAACATGCCAGATTCTGTATAAATACGTGTTCCTTCTGCTCCTTGTAATTTGCCATAGTTGTAGGCACGTTGTGCATTGTTACAGGCATTGACCTGATTACGACCACTATTGATGTCTCGGCGTGCTGCGACATATAAACGCATTTGTTGCTGCTGTGGGGTTTCTACAACACGTGCGGCAGTTTTAGCAGGTAGGCTCACAACTTCTTTCTTTTCCTCAGACTTTTCTTTTTCTTCTACCTTTTTATTGCTACTACTTGCTTTAGCGGGCGTTGTTGTGACCTTGGTTGTTTTGGAAATGCTTGCGACACGGTAAAAACGGCGCGCTTCATCTTCAGTCATCATTTTTGTGACTAAACTCACCACACGGGCTTCACCACGTTGTTCAAGTTTTCTTTCAGTAACAGGCTCAATTGAAACAATCCAACTTCCCCCCTGACTGCGTACACAACGGTAAGCACCAATGCCCTGTTTGACATCTCTGTAGGTATTCAGTAGTTTTTTCGACCATGCATTTTTAACAAGGCTCATGGAGCTTTTGTAGGCAAGCGTTAAACGTCCATTTTGCGACTGGCAATAGCTGCCCATATATTTACGCGGCACCATAGATTCAGCAGGTTGATCTTTACGCTGCGGTCCCCAATAGTAGACATATTCTTTGGCAGCACCACTGGGCTGATTTAAATTTTTCTGAACAATCAGTTCTTGGGGAGATGCAAAATGCTTAACCGAATTTGGGCTAAATTGATCAACTGTTGTGCAACCAAATAAGAGGCTGCCAATCCCACCCATCAAAAGTATTTTTTTGCAGGTCACGTCTCAATTCTCAATTGTTTTTATATGAATGAAAATATATGAATTGGCTGAAAATAACAAATCCAACACATTGTTTTTATGGTCGATTAATCTTGAATTAAGTTGAGCTAAGTTAAATATTTTGAGCAAAAAATACAACCCATCACAGTTTTTTATAATTTTGTGCCACAACACCTATATTATTTTCATACATTTGTTCAGATAAGTGCACAGCATTTCTGCGACTTATCTGAACAGGTCTAGAGCTACATCATTATTGATCTAAGGTCGATTCAAAAGCCTTTAAACGCTTATAGATAGATAAAAGCTCAATAATTGTTGGCCAAGATGCAATCAGATACTGAAATGATTCACGTACTTTGCCAAATACGTTGGAAATTTGCATCATCAAACCTAAAGTAATTGCACCTGCGGCAATACTTGGGAATAACACAAATAAACCGTAAATATTGTCCAATTGCATGTACCAAATGCGTACCAAGTTAAAATAGGCATAGTGGAAATATAAACGGAAATAGTTAAAACGTACTTTGCTAAACAATTCTTTTAAACTGAGTGGGTCAGCACGTTCGGCATGATCTTCACCATAAACCAATTCTTTACGATAAGCCGCCTCAACTTTCTGGTTATTAAATTCCAGACCTGGTAACTTCGCACCCACCACAATTAACACCAATGTACCAAATACCGCCCACCCCACTGCAGCCCAAACCAGCGCATAAGGAATTTCCCCCACTATAGGCAATGCTTTGACATGCACAGACAAGCTGAATAAAACAGGTAAAAAGGCCAATAAAGTCATAAAGGCTTCTACCAGATTGACTCCTAAAGTTTCCATGGTTCTAGCAAAACGCATGGTGTCTTCTTGAATACGTTGTGATGCCCCTTCAATATGACGTAATTTTTCCCAGTGTGCCGTGTAAAAATTATTCATGGCTGTACGCCAACGGAACACATAGTGACTCACAAAAAATAGATTAAAGACCATTAAGGTCACAGCCACCATCGCCACATACAAAAAGGTCAAAACACCTGCATAGAGTTCATTGACATCGCCCCCGCCACTGCTCAGCATTTTTTGAATCAGATCATAGAATGGGTTGTACCAAGCATTCACCACCACATTGACTTGAACGCCAAACCAAATATTGAACAAAATAAAGGCTGAACCCCATACAGACCAACGCTGCCATGGGTGATTTGCTTTAATTTTCCAGAAAATAGCAAACAGCGTCGTTGCCACAAAAAACCACAGATAAAACCATAAAAAAGCAGGTGACCAAAAACGGCTGACACCAATGGGTAATTCGGCCTCTGCATATCCTTGCGGGAAGCCAATCCAACTACCCCATGCGCTACCGCCCGAGTACCATAAAGCCAGATTGATCGCGAACCAAACAAGCAATGAAATAAAAAACCACTTTGGATTTGGAAAAAATGACTTAAACATGCAGACAAAAAGCCTTTATTTTTTAAATTGGAATGTAAAACCCAGTGCCTTCACCACTTAAAAAAGCGTGAATGGATACTTTAACTTTTATACTTTATACGCTGTTTTTTCAGCAATAATTTTATTTTTATACTGAAAACTGTAAATTTCATCAATCGGCTATATTTTACTGCGCTGTTCATTTGCCATTCATCTAAGAAATTACATCAAATTTCAATTTCTTATATTTTTAAAATGTCAAATTATGAAGTATTGGGCAAATTTATTGCGATTTTTTGACCAACAATTCAAGTACAAAATATTTAAACCCGACACAAATTTACGATTTTGTGTAGATTATTCATCAATTTACTATATAATACAGTTGATTAAAAATAACTCATTTAGGGTGCGGTATGGAATCTCCAACAGAAAACATTGCTATTGAGCTACTTGAACCTATTGTTCTACGTAAAGAAAACTGCGCACCAATTGAATTCGAGCAAGGTACAATTTTAAAAGTTTTATTGGTTAATCCTAACTCCTACTTGGTTACCGTAGACGACGAATTTAACTTTACTGTCTCTTTAGAAGATGAAAATAAGGTGTGGCGTAAACTTTAATTACTGAGTCGCCACAAACTTTAATGATTGAATGTACGCAAAGCACATTCAATCATTAGATAAAGCTTGATAAATACGCTACTGCTTTCATGGCTTATAAAAACTAAACTTTCATTACACCTATCAATCACAGCATCCTTTTAATTTTTCAGAAGTCCACTTCGGGTATGGCTCTCTGAAAATGTTGCCTAAGATTCAGTTTTCAATCCGCTGTATATCATTGTAGATTTTGCAACAATCTCATCAAAATCACCTTTATATTGGGCAAAATGAGATAAAAATTAGCTTTAAATTTTCATCTTATTTTCTCTATAAAAATCAATAAAATATACCAATTGATCAAACCAAAACAACAACAGCAATGACTTTAAATTCACTTTTACAACTAAGCAAAACCAAAATTAATCAAAAATTATGATAAGATCATGCTTCTTGTAAAATACATTTTTTTATAAAGATGAGTTGCTTAAGCAATTTTTACTGTCTTTAGTGTGTTTTATTTTTTCTATTTTTTTAATTCACATCCTATTTTGACAAGATCTACTTGATCTCTAAATTTAGGATTGTATTTGCTTATTTTTATAATGCGGATATTTAAAATCCTGAATTGTGTCACTCAAAATTGGAGAAGTAATTAAGAACTCAAAAACTAATGGAGATAGCAATGGATCGAATTGCAATTATTGGCGCTGGCCCAAGCGGCATGGCCCAATTAAGAGCGTTTCAGTCAGCAAAGGCCAAAGGTCTACAAGTTCCTGAAATTGTATGTTTCGAAAAACAAAATGATTGGGGTGGACTCTGGAACTATACTTGGCGCACAGGTATAGATGAACATGGCGAACCTGTCCACGGCAGTATGTACCGTTATTTATGGTCAAATGGCCCTAAAGAAGCGCTAGAATTTGCCGATTATACTTTTGATGAACATTTCAAAAAACCAATCGCTTCATATCCGCCACGTGCAGTACTGTGGGATTACATCAAAGGTCGTGCAGAAAAAGCACAGGTCAAAGATTTAGTCCGTTTCAATAGTGCCGTTCAGCACATTGCCTATGATGAAACAACACAAAAATTCACGGTAGATGTTGAAGATTATGCACAACAACAGCATTATTCAGAACAATTTGATTATGTTGTTGTTGCATCTGGACACTTCTCTACCCCACGCGTTCCTGTTTATGAAGGCTTTGATCAATTCCATGGTCGCATTTTGCACGCACACGACTTCCGTGATGCGCTGGAATTTAAAGGCAAATCTGTATTATTGGTCGGCAGCAGCTACTCTGCCGAAGACATTGGTTCACAATGTTATAAATACGGCGCCAAGCAAATTTACAGTTGCTATCGTAGCAAAGCCATGGGCTTTAAATGGCCTAAAAACTGGTCTGAAAAGCCACAGTTATTGCGTGTAGATGAAAATACTGCTTATTTTGGTGATGGAACATCGGCCAAAATTGATACCATTATTTTATGCACGGGCTATTTACACCACTTCCCATTTATTGAAGATGACTTGCGCCTCAGAACACATAACTGTCTTTATCCGCAGGGTTTATATCAGGGCGTAGTGTGGGAAAAAAATCCTCGCTTGTTCTATTTGGGCATGCAAGATCAATGGTACACCTTCAATATGTTCGATGCGCAAGCATGGTTTGTCCGTGATGTGATTATGGGCAAAATTGCTTTGCCAAGCACGGTAGAAATGCAAAGTCATACGCAGACCTTACATGAAAAAGAAAAACGCTTAATGAGCGATGAACAATCTGCTCGTTTCCAAGGCGATTACATCAAACGCCTGATTGCGCAGACGGACTATCCATCATTCAATATTGATGCAGTACATGATATTTTCATGCAATGGAAAAAGCATAAAAAAGAAAATATTATGGGCTTTAGAGATAAAGTCTATCGCTCAGTGATGACTGGAAAAATGGCCAAGCCACATCACACGCCATGGTTATATGCGTTAGATGATTCTTTAGAAAGCTATTTGGAAGATGAAGCGCAACGTGAAGCGATGTAAGGCTTAAACACAAAAAGCCATCACCCTAGACCGTAAAAAATCAAAAAACCCCATACGTTATGCGCATGGGGTTTGTTGTTTAAGGATTTATCTAAATATCTAAACTTAATTGCTGTTCAAATTATAAATCTGACTTGGCACGTTTTAAGGCCTGTTGCCAACGCAGTAAATGCTCAGCCCGTTCTGCCTCTTTCATTTGAGGTTCAAACACTCGATCTAATTGCCAAGATGCCGAAATTTCAGATAGGTCAGAAAATACGCCTGCTCTTAAACCAGCCATAGCAGCAGCACCCCAAGCGGTAGATTCCAGCATTTTAGGACGCAACACAGGTACATTTAAAATATCCGCTTGGAATTGCATCAACATATCATTTTGACTCGCCCCACCATCCACCCGAAGTTCTTTTAGTGGATGATCTAAATCGGATTGCATCGCAGTGAGTACATCCGAGACCTGAAATGCAATGGATTCTAAGGCCGCACGGGCAATGTGCGCCTTATTGGTACCACGTGACATGCCACATAAAAGTGCCCTTGCTTCGCTGTCCCAATGTGGCGCACCAAGCCCTGTAAATGCAGGGACTAACACAACACCATCGCTAGAAGTTACACTATTGGCGAGTTGTTCTACATCGCTACTTTTTTGAATAATCCCTAAACCATCCCGCAGCCATTGCACCACTGCCCCTGCCATAAAGACACTGCCTTCTAGGGCAAAATGGGTTTCATTTTGACATTGCCATGCCAGAGTGGTGAGTAACTTATTTTGGCTAAACTGCACCTGATTGCCTGTATTGAACAACATAAAACAGCCTGTACCGTAGGTATTTTTTGCTGTACCTACCTCAAAACAAGATTGTCCAAATAAAGCTGCTTGCTGATCACCCAAAATACCTGTGATTGGAATATTATCACCCAATAAGCCAGTTGCGGTGTCTGCAACATAACTGTCTGATGCAATAATTTTAGGTAAAACTGATGCTGGAATTTGAAACAGTTCCAGTAAGTCTTCATCCCAAGTTTGATGATGTAAGTTCATCAACATTGTTCTTGAAGCATTACTTGCCTCAATGACATGTTCAGCGCCTTGGGTTAAATTCCAGATTAACCAACTGTCGATGGTGCCAAAGGCCACATGCCCTTGTTGTGCCAAAATTTTCAGCCCATCGACATGCTCAAGTAACCAAACCAGTTTGCCTGCGCTAAAATACGGATCTATACGCAAACCTGTTTTTTCCTGAATCAATTGCATTTGGTTATTTTGAATGAGCTGATGACACCAGTCTGCAGCACGTCGATCTTGCCAGATAATTGCAGGGGCCAGTGGTTTTCCCGTGCGTTTATCCCACACTACAGTCGTTTCACGTTGGTTGGTCACGCCAATTGCACGAATATCTTTGGCTAAAATTCCTGCTGTAGCCAAAGCCTGTTGCACCACTGCAATTTGATTTGACCAGATTTCTTGGGCATCTTGCTCTACCCAGCCTGAATGTGGCGTCTGAATGTGGGTTTCACGTTGTGCTGTAGCCTGAACTTGTCCGTGTTCATTGAAAATAATAGCGCGACTGGAAGTCGTGCCTTGATCGAGTGCTAATAAATAACTCATATTTTTTATTGTGTTTAGCTTGAAAAATAAAATATTAGCGCAATTATGTAATTAAGCGCATTGAAATGTGTAATTGTGCAGAAAATACATCGTAATTTTTGCCAGCTATGCTATGATTGCGTTGTGATATGGGGGTGTTATTGGCTTCGACGCTGATGATGAAGCTCATAGATGCATGCCGAGAGCGCATTTTCTCTCGTAAATAAAATTTGCATTAAAATAGTCGCAAACGACGAATCTTACGCTCTAGCTGCCTAAGGGCAGCTTGTCCGCTTCACTGAATACTTGTGGTCAGTGAACCCGACTGAAGCGCACGCACACAAGTCCGTATAGAGCCAAGCCTCGGGGCTTTATACCAAACTTAGAGGATCGCACTTTTAACCCTGTTCGTCGGGTCTTTAAGTGTTAAAACAATAGACGATATCTAAGCATGTAGTATTCTCGAGTGTAGTGTTGGCGGACGCGGGTTCAACTCCCGCCACCTCCACCATATACCTAACAAAACATGGCAAAATATGCCAAGTTTTAAAAGATAAAGGCTTGATTCTAAAGGGATTGAGCCTTTTTTCTTGCCTAAACATAACTAAATATAACTAGCTACAGTGTACATACGCCGTGTACACTACCATGTACATTGCAAGATTTATTGAATCCGTTGGTGTACAAGCCATGAAAAGAGCAGAAATAAAACGTAGACCTTTATCAGATACCGTACTGGCTAACCTAGAGCCTGAATCAAAAGAATATCGAGAGCTTGACGGCGATGGCTTATATTTTCGTACACTTTACATCGAATGTTTAGTCTAAAGGCACAGCCGAAGTTTGTTTGATCTTTTGCATTGGAATTTCGGTTTTAATATTTTGTACTGAATTTTCTCTCTTTAAATGCTTAATCTGTAGCTGCCGATATTCTTCAATATTTGACACCACAATCTTCAATAAAAAGTCACAGTCTCCCACCATTAAATGACACTCTACAACCTCGGGTAGCGCCTGAATCGTATCGGTAAAACGTTGTACTGTTTCAATATCTTGTCCAATCAACCAAATACGCGTAACAGGGTCAAACTTTTCCCAACCTTTTCTGCATCAATCAAAGCGGTATATTGCTGAATAATGCCCGCCTCTTCCAAAATACGAACACGACGTAAACATGGCGATACCCCCCAATACACGTGTCATCAATTTGTAATAAAACTCGCTTATACCTCGTGTGATAATGCAACTTTATTTTCGAGGGTTTGGGAATGTCAGAGAACATCAGCTTAGATTATCTAAATGGACTCATTCGTACTGCAGAGAAAAAAGGGAAAAAGATAGATAAAATCTTATTGGGTTATAAAGCCTACTACTTTTTTATGTCAGACAGTGAATTCCATAAAGAGGTCACGAGCTCTGCCCTTTCTCCAAGTAAGCGTAAATATAAAGACCATAAAATAAAAGTGACCCAAGACGATTATCAGGTTGAATTAAAATTTCAGGAAAAATAATCGGGACGCTGCATTATTTGACCAAAGCGATGCTTAATCTAAAGGCCACTCATTAACTTTGGTGGCCTACCTCTCCTTCCTATTTCAAGTGACTCATTCCACTTATTCCCCCCAATATTATTGGTTTATGATGCAGACTTGATTGGCCTATCATTTTGTTTCAATAGTTTTTAATTGCGCATGCGTTACAGCGGCTTTGTCACGTTTGGTTAAAATAAAGTGTGCAATCAAACCTATACAGATACCCCAAAATACAGAACTTAGTCCTAAAAAACTCATGCCAGAGACGGTGGCAAGAAAGGTAATTAGCGCACTATCACGGTGATTTTCGTCTTTAATTGCTGCAGTTATATTGGTGGCAATTGCACCCAATAAGGCCAGTCCTGCAAGCGCAGCGACTAATTCTTTTGGCAGTAAACTGAATAGCATCACAATACTGCCTGAAAACAGACCACCTAAAATGTAAAACAGTCCATTGGCAACCCCTGCAATATAGCGTTTTTCTTTAAGTTCATGGGCATCTTTACCGGTGCACAAAGCCGCTGTAATTGAAGCCAGTACAATACTAATTCCACCCACCACAGACACCGCTAATGAAGCAATACTCGCTGTACTAATAATGGGTTTAGCTGGTGTGTCATACCCACTCAACTTGAGAATGGCCATTCCAGGTAAAAATTGCCCCGTCAGACTGACCAAAATCAAAGGGATCGCAAAGTTGATGGTTGAGGTTAATGTCCATTCAGGTGTAATGAATTGTGGTACAGCGAGTGAAAAATCCATGTTGACTGGGTTTATTTGTCCCATTGCTGCCGCAAGAATAATTCCAGTGAGCAACACCCAAATGATGGCATAGCGTGGTGAAAGACGTTTGGCAATCAGATAGCACAACAACATACCTATCACTAAATAAGGCATAGAATTACTGGCAATAAACAGCCCTAAACCAAACTGGAATAAAATTCCTGCCATCATGGCAGCGGCTATGCTTTGCGGAATCATTTTTATTAATTTATCAAAATATCCACTCCAACCAATAATCAACATGGCAAGCGCAGCGGTAATATATGCCCCAACGGCTTCACTCAGGGATAAATCAGGAAACAAAGTCACTAATAAGGCCGTGCCCGGTGCTGACCATGCCGTAATAATCGGGGCTTTGTATTTAATCGATAGAAAGATGCCTGTAACAGCAGCACCAATAGAAATTCCCCAAATCCATGAAATCATCATAGATGAAGAGACATTCGCCTGTTGTGCCGCCTGAAAGAAAATGATTAAAGGGCCTGAATATGAAATCAGTACAGCCAAGAAGCCTGCGACTGTGGCAGAAATAGACCAATCCTGTTTGAGCATTTTGAAAATATCTTTCACAGCACATACTCCTTATGTCATTTGCGATTTACCTTGCAACCCAAAATCTTTTTTCACTCTTTTTTGGGGCGATAAGACATCTTATTCACAAATAAAATTAATTAAAAACTAATTATTTCTATATAATTAACAATCAATATTTATCTATAAATAAAGAGCTAGCGATGCTGAATGAATTAAAAACGCTAATTGCTATCCAAAAATACGGTTCATTTAGTGCTGCGGGACAGCGGATTGGCTTAACACAAGCGGGTGTAAGCGCTCAAATAAAGTCCTTAGAAACGCAACTTGATCTTGAACTTTTTGAACGGGTCGGACGCAAAGCCTATTTAAATGTAGAGGGGCTGCGCGTCATTAAATATGCAGAAGAAATCATGGTGCTGATTGAAAAAATCAAGCAGCCTGAATCGCTGATTGATTATAAGGGTTTGATTAAAATTGGTGCGATTGCTTCGATTCAATCTGGCTTTTTCCCACAATTATTGAAAAAGTTTAAGGAATATTTACCTTATGCCAAAGTACGAATTCTGCCAGGTGTGTCTTCAAACCTGCTCAATATGGTAGAAAGTAGCGAGATTAATCTAGGGGTGATCATAAAACCGAACTTCCCTATTTCCAAAGAATTTAGCTACTATTCGCTGTGTAAAGAAGCTTTTGTTTTAGTGACTCCTAAAGAAGTTAAGCTCACAGATTATAAAGAAATTTTGAGCCGCTACCCTTTTATACGTTACGACTGCTCTTCATTTGGCAGCAATATCGTTTCTGATTTTTTAAGCAAGCATAAAATTGAAACACAGGATTTTCTTGAACTTGAAGATGTAGAAGCCATTGTTAAAATGGTAGAAAACAATTTAGGTGTAGCCTTAATTCCCTTTAATGCGCCTTGGCGTGACCAGCAGAACAACATCAATGTCATTCGCTTGGGGGAAGAAGAGTTTTATCGCGAGCTGATTGTCATTATGAAAAAGTCGAATGAGCAGTCACTGGTGTCCAATATTATCTATCGAATTCTGCATGAATTAGAAAACGAGGAGCGAACAACCGCACAAGCAACGGGAACAGTGTTTTATCCTTGGTCATTACCTGAGCGATAATGAACAACGCGCAGATCCTTTGCAAAAGAAAAGCCAAAATAAAATAGAATGATCGGCTTATAGTGCAACAGCGATAAGCCGCATCAATGCAGGTTTAATAGACTTTTGATATAGTATTCTTCTGGAAAAACCATCAGCTGTTGATCTTCCTGAGCCCGTTGTTGCAAATAATCAGGAAGTACAAAACTAGATAAAGTTGAGCCAGCAATCAGCTGATGTTTTTCATCGGCAGACAAAACTTTAATAGGTGTATCCACAGACCAAATTGTGAATTTTCCATGAGTTAAGCCATCATCCCACAGTAAATTGAGATGCTTAGCTGCAAAATTAGCCTGTGCAAGTGCTTGCTCAATTTCCAGTAGAATGACCATTTTTTCAGAATCTGTAAGGTTTTGTGCCTTAGGATCCAATAAAATATATAAGTCGGTACAATCTGCCAAAACATAACATTGTGAAGTCACATCAAAGCCCTTAACCTATTCAAATATAATTAAAATATTTAACTTCTTATGAAAATGAAGTGTTATGTTTATCTCTAAGTAAATCAGTATAAAAAACACTCATTAGAATGATTCTAACCTACTCGTTGCTCCAATAAACAAAAATTTCTTAGGCTGCCGTCCCGTAATCAAAAGCTTTAATCAATAAATCAAAGTGATCTAAACCAAATTAAAACCTTTAAGCCATGGTATGAATCGTATCTTTAAAGCGTTTCCACGCCACGTAAAAGAACACAATTGCAATTGCTATCAGCCACAGAAACGATGGCCAAACGATATTTAGCCCAGCATTTCGGTACAAAATGGCCTGAGCCAGCTCAACAAAATGTGTGGTCGGTGCAATCAGCATCAGATATTGCAATACTTCAGGCATACTTTCTCGCGGTGTCATGCCACCTGAAAGCATCTGCATCGGAATCAAAATCAACATCATTAACAAGCCAAACTGCGGCATGGATTTGGACATAGTCGCCAAATAAATCCCCATCGAAGTGGTGGCAAACAACGTCAACAAAGCACCAAAGAAGAACAGAAACAAGTTACCTTCTATAGGTACGTTTAAGGCCATCTGTACCACCAGCTTCAGACCGATAAAAGCCGCTATCAATACCACTAGACTCATCGACCAGACTTTGGACATCATGATTTCAAACACCGTGACTGGCATCACCATCAAGTGTTCAACCGTACCGTGTTCACGCTCACGAATTAACGCAGCACCAGTCAGAATAATAGACAGCATCGCTACGTTGTTGATGATTTCCATAACACTGCCAAACCATTTCTGGTCTAGTGTTGGGTTAAAGCGTGCCCGCATTTCCAGCTCTACTGGCATACTGGTCATTTCACGATGATGCAGCAAATATTCACTAACTTCTGACTGTACAATCTGTTGGATATAACCTGCCCCGATCATAGCTTGCGACATACGTGTTGCATCTACATTGACCTGAATTGCGGCCGAGTTACCCGCCAAGACATCTTCCTGAAAATTCACTGGAATATTTAAAGCAAATGTAAATTCACCTGCATCCATTCCAGTATCCATGTAATTCAGTTCTGTGGTTCGCGGAATAAAATAAGGTGGATAAAATGCCGAGCTAATCCGCTCAGACAAAGTTGAATGATCTTCATCTACAATCGCAATAGGCGCCATATTCAGGCTGTCTGTCATGGCTGTAGCAGCCGTATAAATGGCCACTGTAAAGGTGTAAATGATAAGAATCAGCATGACTGGCTCACGCCAAAGACTCCACAACTCCTTGCAACCGAGCTGATAGATATTCTGTATTTTCTGTCTGAACATCCTAGGGCTCCTGTTTTTTTAGTGCAAGGATTGCTGCACACATCATCACGGGGACGGACAGCAGAATAATCCAGAAACCCTGACTCAAGTCTTCAAAACCCAATGCCTTATTGAACACCCCACGGCTGATATTGATCATGTGTGTCGCAGGATAGATCTCTCCAAACCAGCGACCAAAACCTTCCAATGCAGAAACGGGATTAATAATGCCCGCAAATTGCATCACTGGAATCATCGTACCGAGCATCACCAAAAACATCGAGGCGATCTGACTTTTGGTTAGTGCCGAAGCCAATAAACCTGTAGCTGTAGAAAAAATAATAAACAGTAAAGATGCCAATGTTAGCGTCAAAAAACTGCCTTTAATCGGCACATCAAAAAACACCACTATCATCAGGCACATCAGGAAATAATTCAGCATGGCCAGTACCACGTAAGGAATTTGCTTGCCAATTAAGAATTCACTGCGGGTGACTGGAGTAACATACAAATTCACAATCGAACCCAGTTCTTTTTCTCGTACCACAGACAGTGCTGTAAGCATTGCAGGAATGAGCAGAATTAATAATGGGAACAAAGCTGGAGCCATTGCTGGCAAGCTCTTGATATCTGGGTTATAACGAAAGCGGGTTTCTACATTGACCGCACTGGAATATTTATAACCACTTTGTTCCAAGGCTTGCTGCATTAACCAATGAGCATGAATCCCTTGCACATAGCCCTGAACCGTTTCTGCACGCTGCGGCATAGCCCCGTCAATCCATGCACCAATCTTGACGTTCTCTCCTCGAGCCACATCTCGTGCAAAGCCGGGTGGAATTTCAATCGCCAAAGCAATATCACCGCTGCGCATGCGCTGGTCTAGGTCTTCATAACTTTGCAGAGGTGGTTTTTCCACAAAATAGCGTGAGCCAGCGATACTCATCGTGTAATTCTGACTTAAACCTGTTTGATCACGATCCAGCACAGCAAACGTTAGATCATCCACATCCATGGTAATTCCAAGTGCCATCACCAACAGCAAAATGATTGACCCGACCAAAGCCATGGTCGCACGAATCGGATCACGCGCCAATTCTAGCGATTCACGCCATGCATAACTGAGCAGGCGTTGTAGGCTGAATCGACTAGACTTCGGTTGCTGCGTATTGACAGATAGATGATCACTAGCTTGCTGTTCATCCTTTTCTTCTGTCGCAGTCTGAGCGCCAACACCTGCTCCTGCGTCCAACAGATAGCCAATAAAAGCTTCTTCTAATGAACTCGCTTGGCGGTTTTTAATTAATTGTGCAGGCGCTGCACTGTCCAAGACCCGTCCTGCATGCATCAATGACATACGGTCACAGCGCTCTGCTTCATTCATAAAGTGGGTGGAAATAAAGATGGTGACCCCGTCTTGACGTGACAAAGTGATCAAATGACGCCAGAAATTATCCCGAGCGATGGGGTCTACGCCAGAGGTCGGCTCATCTAGAATTAAAATTTCAGGCTGATGTACCAGAGCAACTGCCAATGACAGACGCTGCCGCAGTCCAAGCGGTAAATCATCAGGTAATTTGTCTTTTACAGTACTTAAGTCAAAACGCTGCAGCATCTCGTGCACACGTGATGCAATCTGCTCTGCAGGCACATGAAATAACTTGGCATGCAGCACCAAGTTCTGAGTAATCGTCAATTCACTGTAGAGTGAAAAGGATTGTGACATATAGCCAACACGGCGACGGGTCGCTATATCACTGCCTTCCACGGGTTGTCCGAACAACCATGCCTGCCCTTCCGAAGCTTCCAGCAATCCCGTCAGAACTTTCATGGTGGTCGATTTGCCACAACCATTGGAGCCTAAAAAACCAAAAATTTCACCACGACGAATCTGAAAATTGACATGATCGACTGCGGTAAAATCGCCAAACTTAACGGTCAGATCTTTGGCTTCCAGCGCATATCCTTCTGAATCATGCTGCGGTAAAGCCGGTATAACGACTGGTTCATAACCCTGTTTCTTTTGCTCTGGCAAAAGCTTGATATAGGCCTCTTCTAAACTGTGGCTACCAGTTTGTGCCAACAACTCATCAGGACTGCCAGTTTTCAGGATTCTGCCTTCATCCATCATCGCTAACCAGTCAAAACCTTGCGCTTCATCCATATACGCTGTGGCGATAATCACACTCATTTGTGGGCGGACACGACGAATACGGTTAATTAACTCCCAAAACTGTGAGCGTGCCAAAGGGTCGACCCCAGTGGTTGGCTCATCTAAAATTAAAAAATCAGGATCATGAATCAGGGAACAGCACAGGCCAAGTTTCTGCTTCATCCCACCAGAGAGTTTTCCTGCGGGACGATCCAAAAAGTCATACAGCCCTGTACTTTTGGTCAGTGCATCAATACGCTTTCGGCTTTCTGCTGCATTATGCCCAAACAAACGGGCAACAAATTGTAGGTTTTCTTCCACCGAAAGAGTTTTGGACAAGTTTTTCCCAAGCCCTTGTGGCATATAGGCAATATGTGGGCAAACTTTTCTACGATGTTTTGCATCGGCAATATCACCACCGAGTACCATCAAACGGCCTTGCTGAACCACTTTGGCACCCGCCAGCAATGCCAGCAGGCTTGATTTACCCACGCCATCTGGACCGATTAGACCAATCATGCAACCCGCAGGCAAAGACAGAGAAATATCTGTTAAAGCCTGAGTTTTGCCATATTTCAGACTGACTTGTTGAATGTCGGCAACAATTGCACCTTGCGCAGATGATGCTGTCATGATTTAACCAGATTGCTTAGGAATTCAGGCCAAGGAGCACTTTCATCAACTTTGATATAAGCCACACCTGGAAGGCCAGTTTTGACTTGCTGAATGTGCTTTTGCAACAGAGCTGGATCAATTTTGGCTTTAACTCGAAACATCAGTTTTTGACGTTCACTTGCAGTTTCCACTGTTTTTGGGGTGAACTGTGCAGTATCTGCAACAAAAGAAACACGGGCAGGAATCACCACATTTTTAGCAGCATCCAGCACAATACGAACTTCTGTACCTATGGCAATTCGGCCAGCCACCGTTTCTGGCAGGAAAAAGGTCATATAAACGTCCGACAGATCAATCAGGTTCATGACCCGCCCGCCTGCGGCAATCATTTCACCGGGTTGTGCCACCAAAAACTGAACACGTGCCTTTAATGGAGCTTTGAGCAGGGCATCTTCAATATCAAAATTAATCCGCTCTACTGTGGCCTTAATCGCATCGACTTGTGAACGTGCACTGGACACCTGACTTCTTGCTGCCACAATTGCGCTTTGTGCACTGTCTACTTGTGCTCTTGCTGCACTCAACACCGCAGCCACACTTTTAACATCTGCACGTTCATCATCTAATTGCTGTTTTGATGATGCTCCATCTTTAGCCAAAATTTCAGTTCGTGCCAAACGGTTTTTAGCCGCAACCAGTTCAGTTTCACGTTGAACAACCATGGCTTGCGCTGCAGCTTTTTCACTGATTCGCATGGCGACTTGCGCTTCTGCGGTAGCAATGCCATCTTGTGCCTGACGCTGCTGGGCTTGGACTTCACGGAGTTGTGCTTCTAAAGCAGACACTTTAATACGGGCTAAAACTTGACCTGATTCTACAAAGTCGCCTTCTTGCACCAAGATTTCTTCTAACTGGCCAGCTAATTTACTGGAGATATTAATTTCAGTTGCTTCAATTCGCCCATTACCACTGACTAAAGCTTCTGTATCGGATTGGGTCATATTTTGCCAGACCAAATAAGCCACCAAACCCAAAATCACCACTACACTCACCAGTGTGAGTTTTTTAATATTCATGTTTGTGATTACCCAAAAACTTGTGCTAAAGAAATCTTTCAAAATTATTTTATAACACGAATGTTACTCGCAATATGTTGTCTACTACAGCCCCTTCATGAAAAATCGGAAACCATTTTAGAACTCAGACGAATTTTAAGAGCTCATTTAGCAGCACAGAATTGACCTGAGATGAAAACTGAGCTTCGCATTAAAAAATGAACTTTAAAATAAATCTGACAGCAATTTAGATACAACAAAACCGCATTCAAACATGATTTTAAAACATGACTTAAATGCGGTTTTTTAGTTTGATCAAACTTTGTGTTAGATCAATTAAACAGCCTAGCCCTTAGTATTCATAACCATTATTGGCTGACCATTGCTGCAATTTGCCATAATAGATTTCATCATTGAACAACAGGTCTGCTTTAGAAGCCGCATTGCTTTCTTCAGTTGGGCAGAAACCATCGTCACAATCGGCATCGACCACCCAACATCCACGTACAAATAAAATTTTATTGCCTTCTTGCTCTAGTTGTTTCTGCACACGCTCAATCGCTTCATTTAGATGATCTGCACCTAAATAAGCAGTCAAATACGCATAAGAGCCTGTTTCATCGGATGCTTTACGAAACTCGACACCCACACAAAATAAATGTTTTTTCATTTTTGGCTCCTTGTCATGTTATACAGTTAAGCTAATCTTTAATCTGGTCTAGGTCTAGTGCTTTTTCTTACACTTAACAATACGTTACCTAGTCACAATACTGTAGTTCAGAATAAAAACCTAGCCGCTTCATATTAGACTTAAGCCATAATTGCGCTGTAAATTAAATACAATGCAACGCCAATCACCGTGGTGGCAAATACTTTCTGTACCGTATTGCTATTCATGCGGTGAACTAAAACACGTCCCAACAACATCCCCACAATACACGCTATGACAAACGTCATGGTGACCATCGTCGGATACTGAAAACCATCTAAAACATGGGCAGAAATACTGACGCCACCAATCAAAAAAATGATCATTAAAGATGTTGCTACAATGCTGCGCATATCCAAGTCAGTGAATTTACGCAATAACGGCACAATCACAAAGCCGCCACCGACTCCAAGTAGGCCTGTCAGCAAACCTGCAATAATCCCCACACCGCCCAACAAAGATGCTGTTTTGGCGTTCCAAACTAAGCGTCCAGTCGTTTGATTGACCTTACATGGTGGATTGGTCTGATCATTAACCTTATTAAAGAAAATGCGATAAGCCACAATGAACATAACCGCACTGAATGCCAATGTCAGCCAAACAGGGGACACAATACCTGCCAAATGTACGCCATAGCGTGCTGAAGGAATACTGATTAAGGCAATCCACAATGCAGCTCGATAACGTACAATTCGCTTGAATAATCCCTCAATTGTGCCCACAAAAGCAGCTAGAGTGACAGCCAATAATCCTACGGGAGCAGCTTGTGCAACGGTCCAGCCTTGGCTTGCCATTAGGGCAGGAACAGCAAGAATACCGCCCCCTGCCCCAGTCAGCCCGAGTAAAGTCCCAATAACCAAGCCTTCCAGAATTAACATCCACATGCCTGTTCCCCTATTCCACTCGTGTATGGCGTTTTAAGTACATCCACATCACTTGCCGCACACCTGATTGGCAGGCAAAGCCACATCTATTTGTTTTGGATAAGGCAGGTTTAAATTCTGCATAAGGGTAATAAATTCAGCTTTGGTACGGCCTTGCCCCAAACGTGAGTTATTGCGTTTTTCCTGTCCCACGGTAGATGAAACACGACCTTTGTAGTCATGGCCTGGGTACACCAAAGTATCATCAGGTAAGCTAAAAATTTGCAGGTGGATACTGTCATACAAAGTAGCAGGATTCCCTTCTTGAAAGTCTGTACGACCGCAACCATCAATCAGTAAGGCATCCCCCGTAAACACCATGCCATCCACCACATAACTGGTACATGCATTGGTGTGACCTGGGGTATAACGTGCTTCAATCTGCAACTCACCGACACGAATGGCCGCACCATCGGTAATGAAAATATCACCACACCCAACACCCGAATTACGATGCAAAATAGTTTTGCAACCAAAGCGGGTTCTTAAGGTATTTGCCGCAGTAATATGGTCGGCATGCACGTGGGTATCTAAGCTGTAAACCAATTGCAAACTATGCTGCTCCAAAAAAGCCGCATACTGCTCTACCTCGGAAATCACAGGGTCAATGAGTACGGCTTCACGGGTTTGTTCAGAAGCCAATAAATAAGTGTAGGTTGAACTTTCCGGTTCAAAAAATTGATGAAAGATCATGTGCTGTGTACCGTATTGAATTATTGTTATGCTTAGTTTTGCAAATAGAGTGCCAACTTTATCTATTTTTAATATATTAATAAAATACAATATATTGAAATGCATTATCTAATTCAGTTACATCTGTGTGTTTCACAATTGTTGCGTTTCATGTTTCAATTAAATCCAAAATGAAACAAAAGATGAAACAATATGACGACAATGTATGACTTTGAACAGCAAGCTCAACTTGAAGATTTTTTGTTTCATTTACAGCAACTTTGCCCTGACAGTTGGCTGTATATATATGATGAGGCATCCAAAACATGGTGCTACGAATATGCTCAGGCATCGGCCACATTTTCAGGCAGCATCGAAAAAAACCTAAAAAACCAACTGCTGAATTTACAACAACCTATTGGAACCCTGACATTAGTAGACAATTCCATAGCGTTGAGTTATCACCACTTAAATATTCGTATTCGTGCAGAAAACTTGAGTGGGCGTTTATTTTTTATGCAGCCCGTCGTATCTCTACCTGTATTTAAAACAACAGCAGCATCCGAGCAGACAAACAGTAATTTGACAGATTTTTTCCATAGTCATTCGCCACAAATGCAGCATATGTATTCCATTATTGAACGAGTTGCAGTGACTGAATTCCCAGTTTTAGTCCGTGGCGAATCTGGCAGCGGCAAGGAGTTGGTGGCGCAAGCCATTCATGCACGAAGTCATCGTCATGCACAGGTTTTTATTGCGATTAACTGTGCCGCTTTAAATGCCAACATTCTAGAAAGTGAATTATTTGGGCATGTGAAAGGCGCTTTTACAGGGGCAATTCGGGAACATAAAGGCGTATTTGAACGTGCTGCGGGCGGTACTTTGTTTTTAGATGAAATTGCAGAAATTCCTTTAGAGCTACAGGCAAAATTGTTGCGTGTATTGGAAACGGGCGAATTTATCCCTTTGGGTGGTGAAAAATCAATTAAATCGAATGTCAGAATTATTACCGCAACACATCGTGCTTTGCGTGAAGAAGCCCGACTGGGCAGGTTCCGCCAAGATTTGCTCTATCGCTTAAGAGTTATCCCTATTTTTGTGCCGCCACTACGAGAACGCAAACAGGATATTCCTGAAATTGCCGCCTTTATTTTGCAACAACAGCAGGCTCAGTTTCAGCTCACACCGACTTTATCTGAACAAGCTTTGGCGGTATTACTGAATTATGATTGGCCGGGTAACGTACGTGAATTAAAGAATACCTTGCTGTATGCACTGACTATGTCGGCAGGTAAAACCCAAATTGACCCACAAGATTTACCCGATGAAATTGTGCATGCCAGTTTGAACTTAGCCAGACCATCTACAGCACCACAGCCAATTCAACTGCCCATCAAAAGCAGTCAAAAAGTTGATAAAGACACCTTGCAAGACCTATTGGAAAAATATCAAGGTCAAACTGAATTGGTGGCGCAAGCACTCGGTGTTAGCCGAACCACCTTATGGCGTTATCGCAAAAAATTTCATTTATGACTTAGATGACTTAAGGTTTTTTAGATTGGGCAGCATAACTTAAAGGACTTGGCTTTTTACTTTTGTCGGCATAGTGGTAAATGGTGTCTAGATCTTTTTGAATAGACGCAGCCACAACATGCGGCATTACCTGATTCAATTTCACAAATATTTTTTCAGGATAACCAACTTGGTACGATTGCCCTGATTGATTCAAAAATTGATATAACTCCTGTGCCACAAATTCAGGACTATCAATTTTTGTGCCCATTTTAATATTCATTTCCATCACTTCAGAATTGTTCATAGGCGTAGCCGTAGCCCGTGGTGAGAAATACCTGAACTGAATTGCCGTCTTGCTGTACTCTCTGGCCAATGCCTCTGTTGCACCACGTAACGCAAATTTACTGGCACAATAACTGACATAGCCTGGGTAGCCAATGCTGCCAAAAGTCGAGCCAATATTGATGACCTGACTGGGTTGACTCTCTGACATATACGGCAGCAGGGCTTGAATCAATTGCAACGGATACACCACATTCACCAACATCATCTGTTCAATTGTTTCTGCGGTCTGCTGTGCAAACAAACTAAAATCATTCATGCCCGCGTTATTTATGTAGTAATGAATTGGCTGATTCAATGCGGCAATGGTCTGCACAAACTGATCTCGGCTTTGGACATCGGCCAAATCACAACGCATCGTATGTAATTGCAATTGTGAATACTGTTGTGACAGCTCATCCTGTAATTGTTGCAAGGCTTGCTGTTTGCGTCCAACCAAAATTAGGTTCAAACCTTGTGCGGCAAAATGTTGCGCAACTGCCTGACCTATGCCACCTGTTGCACCAAAAATAACGGCGTTTAAATTTGACATAAAATTCACTCTAAATATTAAGGGAATGGCACACAGCCTTTACACTGCAAATTCAGGATTGAGCCCTAGACCCATACAGATATACAGTTTACGCTGCTCCAGCGGCACTAAAATTTCACGTCTGCCATGCATAAAGCGTTTGTTATCAATCAGGACCACATCACCATCTTGCCAGTCAATTTCAGAGGTTTCACGCTCACAACGCTCGGCCAGCTCTTCCAGTAATTCCGTTTGGATTTCAGTACCATCAGCAAAGTAAAAATGCGGTGTTTCATAGTTATAAGATGGCCCCAGCAAGGTGTTGGCAAAGGCTGGAACAGCTTTTAAATTGTCATGGCGAATCATGGGCATGCTTAAATCATAAAGTACGCCCTGATCATGTGCAGGCTGAATTCGTTGCCCAGGAATCATCTCAATAAAACGTGCCAATTCCTGTAATCCAACCTGCTCGACCTCTGCAATATTAAATGCAGTTGCTACATACTTTTGCCATGTATGTTTAGGTAAATAACGGCGAATAATCATCGGCTCTGAAAATTTCTGTTTGAGCGTTTCAGGCAGTTTTTTCCAGACTGCATGCCCATCACATAAGGTGGTTTGAGAACCACGTGAAGCACTTTTTTCACTAAAAAATGCAATGATGTCGGGTGGCATAGGTGTTGAACCATTTTCAATATGTAGCCCCATAGCTTGAGTTCCTGCATCTACCTTTTGAGATTGACGAGTCACATTTTCCCGCGCAGGGTCATAGGTCAGCGTTTGGCAAATATTCGTCATTAAGCCACTAAATGTGTTTACATCCATCTGTTCCTTAAAATGTATTCAAACATACTCAAGGACTAATTCGCACTCTGTTAATGTCTTGTTGCCAAGCGTGTAACTAGAGCCTGAGTCGGTCA
>NZ_JAAZQY010000032.1:0-24727 GCF_012371315.1 Acinetobacter sp. A1 | reverse complement strand
TTTTGTGTGTAGGCTTCTTCATTTGAAAATTATATCGCTGAAAAAGCCTTTACAGATAGGTTTGTGCAACAAAGCCAGGCTGAATTAGAAAACTGGATATGAATGGTGCGATTTTGAGGGCTTAAGCCAAATTTTTCTAATACAGCAAAGTATGGACTTTGCATGGTTATTATCTTTGCTATTTTTATAATGGGCGCTATTCTAATCAGCAACTTAGCAATTATCTAGAGTGTTTTATTCGCAAAACGACAGGCGGTTTTACAAGGCATGAGAGGATTAGCGTATGAAACAAATGAGTATGCAGTCCCACGTATAATGAAAAATCAACAAAGCTGACACAAGAAGTTACTCCTCAGTCAGGACAATTCAAAATAGCTGTGCTACAAGTAAGGCATTCACAAAAAATAAGGAGAAATTCAGAAATTTATTGTTTTTTATCAAAACCTTTTTTCAATTTTATTTTTAAAGATTCAATTTCTACATAAAAGGGTCATCATTAAGCTTTAGCATAATAAAGGCATGAAAATGCCTAACATATATAACTGCTATTCGGGAGCGAACATGAATAACAGCCAAAATTATGTCAAACAAATTAAAAATGCTAAACGTGGAGGATACACGCCTACCATCGCCAAAGACATCAACAAACATAAGATTCAAAAAGCCATCCGCCTAATTGAACAATGGAGAACGCTCGCCAATGAACTCAAACCCCAAATGCAACTGGATATGGCCTTTACCTTAGAGGAATGTGCACAAGATTTAGATCGTGTCTTAAGAAATAAATAATCACTTTTCACCTTTCATTTCACATGATTTTCCTCAATGAGCTCAGATACTGAGCTCATTTCTATTCTTTCCCCCTACACAGTTTTTGTTGATCTGCGATTAAAAAATAAAGAATATCGACTGCGCTAAAAGTGTGAGTTCTGCATTAAACGATCACTTTTTGGCTTGCGTGCTTGAAAAAAATCTGTAAAATTCTCTGCACAACGCCGGCATAGCTCAGTTGGTAGAGCAACTGACTTGTAATCAGTAGGTCCACAGTTCGAATCCGTGTGCCGGCACCATATTAAACCTCGTAAGTCTTAGATTTATGAGGTTTTTTTGTTTATAAAGCTCAAATTTAATGCTGGTTTATAATATTTGAGGAGTTTATTGATCAGTCCTTAACGGCACTCACTTGCACATATTTAACCCAGCCATCTGCATACAACTTGGCGCACAAGCGTGCTGTCATGGCAATTTTAAACCAGTCTACATCTCGCGTTTGGATTTGATGTTGGAGATGCTGATTCACATAGTCAGCAAAACCTGCCAGCACCTGTGTCGATAAATCCTCTATCTGTATCTGTTGAAAATGATGCTGTTGCAACAGGCTACATAGCTGAGTTTCAGACATGAGATCATCAAAATGAACATCGGCAGCTTTTAATAAGGCTCGATATTGCACTTGCTTAAGTAGATGTGCGGGGGCTTGATCTGCCCAAATTAAATAATGAAAACCAAGCCGCCCATTTGAATTTAAAACAGCGCTGACCTGATCTAAAAATGAATTTAAATGACTGTGATATGCGGCATCTATACACAACACCACATCAAAACAAGGTTGGGGAAAAATAGTTTTTAAATTTAAAAATGAGGCGTGGTGAATTTGGAGATTTGAATTCAAATTTTCACGAACATGTTGTACACAGGCTGCTTGAAGATCAACCGCTTCAAGATATTGAATTTGATAATGTTCCAGCCAATAAATTAGGCTGGCACCTTGCCCACAGCCTAAATCAAGCAACCGATCTTTTGAATTTAAATGGACGGCTGCCGCCAAATGGGCAGCCAAATTTTGGCATGCAGCGGGATAATCATCGCCCACTGCATCTGACCAATAACCTAAATTACTCCATGGCAATCGTGCATTGTCGCCCAAATATGCCGCTTGAATGGCATATTTATGTTTTGGAAAATATGAGCGGAATGCCTGTTGCCATTTCATAAGGACTCAGTCTAGTTCAATATAAGATCAACAGACTTAATAACCTAATTGTGGCGCAACCTCAACTTTTGGTTTCAAATCAATAAACGGTAACGGCGCACCAAAAATTTCTGCAATATGCATGGCCGAAGTTACTGCAGATTCTAAAATTGGCAAACCATCACACGACCAAGAACCACAGAAGAATACTTTACGGTTGTCTTGGTGATGACGCTGTTGCAACTCTTTATTTAAGGCAACAGTTTTTGAATCCACCACAGCACGGGTTAAAGTCACGGTCGAAATGATCTTTTTCGGATCAATTGGGGTAACAGGACGCCATGTTTGGAACACTGGCGATTTACCCACCAAGGTTGGTTCAATCGAGTTCAACCATACTGTAAATTGCTGACGGGTAAATTTACGATCCATCATATAACTCAGTACCGACCAATCTTTACGTTTTGGTGGCATCACAGTTTGATCGGTATGAATCACCAATTCGCCTTGTTCAAATTTGAATTGTTTCAGTAATTCAATATCTTCAGCAAATTGTTGATTGTCTAGGAAATCCTGCACTTTTGTGGTTGGTGTTGCAATCACAACGTGGTCAAATGTTTGTGCATGACCTTCAGAATTTTCAACAACCACACCCGCTTCTTGCTGATGAACACGGGTAATAGCTGCACCACTTTGAATATCAATACCTTCAATCAGTTTATCGACTAAAGCAGGCGTGCCGCCTTGTAAACGTAATAAAGCATCGCCATCAGTCAATTGGCGTAAAAATACCAACAACGGTTTTGCAGGCCATTCGCCAATGGTTTTAGGGTCGCAAGTACAAATGGTGTATAGCACAGGCATGACGGCGCCATGCAAAAACACCTCTTCAATTTCATTGCGGTTAATAAATTCTGCAAGGGTGATGTCTTGGTGCTTAGATTTAAAGAACTTGGCAATTGCTGTTTTTAACTGCAACATACCTTTCACCAAACGCCAGCCGTATTGCTGTAAACCTTTGCGGTTGTTGATGATCGGGAAGTTACCAATACGGGTACGACTGGTGGTTAGCCATGTTTCAGTACGGTCTTCAAATAACCAGCTACACGCCATATATGTGCGCACAGGATAGGTTTTAATCCCTAAATGTGTCGCTAAACTGAGGGTGTTTTTCCACAAATGTGGGTTCATCACCCGTAAAGGTGCATCAATTAAACCATCTTCAAATTCGATGCTATGGCTGTCCATTCCACGACCAGGCAGCGCCTCAAAAATTGTAATGTTATGCCCTGCATCTTTAAGAATTCTTGCGGTAGCCAGTCCAGCCATACCACTACCGATCACTGCGATATCCAAACCGATCATCCATCTTTTTACATACTTTATGAAATTATGAACCATGCCTAAGGAAAATGAGCTATTAAAAACTACCAGATTGTGTACTTTTCACAGAGAAACAACACAAAGTACATTGGCAATATGATTACATTTTTTAACAATCAGAAAGTGCTTAAATAAGCCTTAGAATTTATTTATATTATTTCTTTAATACTATAAATAGTGTTCTAAACCATGTAGATAAATTCACCAATTTTATAATTTTCGTTTTACAAATAAATCTCTAAACGCTATGATACCAAGCACAAAAATGATAACTACATCACATATAATTATCATAAGGAATATGATCAATCCGCTAAAACTAGAAATTTGACAGCGCCAGAACAACAAAAGCCTCGGTCGGGACATCGACATGAGGCTTTTTTCTTGGCTAAGATTTTTTAAAGCTTAACCTGCTTGATGTTGAATCGGAATTTCACCAAACTTGCCTTGATTAAAATCTTCAAAAGCTTGAATGATTTCCTGCTTGGTATTCATGACAAATGGACCATAGCCTTGAATAGGTTCATTTAATGGCTTGCCTGTAAGCACTAAAAATTGCGTATCTTGCAGTGCTTCAAGCTGAATTAACGCTTCGCCATCTTGAGCAAATAACACCACTGAGTGATCTTGCACAAGTTGACTGCCATTGACCCGCACTTCACCTGCCAACACCACCAATAAAGTATTGTGATCTACCGGCACATGCAGCGCTTGGGTCTGTGCAGCTTTCAATTGTCCATCCCAAACATTGACAGGGCTAAAGGTGCTGGCAGGCCCAGATTGCTCTGCGTACTGACCTGCAATAATGCGTAAATGCCCCGCCTGATTTTCAAACTCAATTTTCGGAATATTTTGAGATTCAATGGCTTGATAACGTGGCGATGTCATTTTGTCTGCGGCAGGCAAATTCACCCAAAGCTGCACCATTTCAAACAATCCGCCTTGTGCTGCATAGTCTTTGGAGTGAAATTCCTCATGCACCACACCCACACCTGCTGTCATCCACTGCACATCGCCTGTTTTGATGGTGCCACCACCACCTGCCGAATCTTTATGCGTCACTTCGCCCCGATAGGCAAGCGTCACCGTTTCAAAACCGCGATGTGGATGCGAACCAACACCATGTTGTGCGGTAGTCGCATCAAAATGATACGGCGCTGCATAATCCAAGAGTAAAAATGGACTGATCGCCTGCCCTAAACGGTCATAAGAAAATAGATTTTTGACTGGAAAACCATCGCCCACCCAATGCATGTTTTGGTTGCGATATAAACCGATTATTTTTTTCATGTGTTACACCTATTGCTAGGAGAATAGATGTTTTGATCTTAATCGCTCATCGCACCACAACCTAGTGCAAATTTGGCATACAGCATTGCAAGAATGGAATAATCTTGCTGAAACTTATACATGGTTAAACAAATCATGAGCATAAAAAATCCAGAAGCGAGGTTCTGGATTTTTAAAATTGAGTGCGATGATTCGATTAGATTTTACCCACCAAATCAATAGATGGTGCTAGGGTTGCATCGCCTTCTTTCCACTTGGCAGGGCAAACTTCGCTAGGGTGTGCATGCACATATTGCGCTGCTTTTACTTTACGCAACAACTCTTGCGCGTCACGACCAATACCGCCTGCATTGATTTCTACAATTTGGATTTTACCTTCAGGGTCAATCACGAAAGTACCACGATCTGCCAAACCTTCTGCTTCAATCAGCACCTCAAAGTTTTTAGACAATGTCCAAGTTGGGTCGCCAATCATTGGATATTGAATCTTTTTAATTTCTTCTGAGGTGTCGTGCCATGCTTTATGGGTAAAGTGTGTGTCTGTAGATACTGAGTAAATTTCCACACCCATTTTTTGGAATTCAGCATATTGATCGGCTAAATCGGCAAGTTCAGTTGGGCAAACAAAGGTGAAATCTGCAGGGTAGAAAAACACCACTGACCATTTACCAATAAAGTCTTGCTCAGATACGTCAATAAATTGACCATTGTGGTAAGCGGTTGCGTTAAATGCTTTGACTTGGGTATTGATTAAACTCATGGATGACTCCTCAATTCGTTTCGGGGATTGCTTATCTTGTGTAGTTAGAATACAAAACCCGATAGAATCGGTAAAACAGTACTTTTTTATAAAAATGATCGGTTTTTAGAATCAAAAATCCATTTATTATTTAAAAACTGATTGATCAAGCCGATGCTGAACTCACTAATCTGCATTAAAAAACCCTTTGTCGAAACAAAGGGTTTGGAGGATGATTTGCCGTTTTAACTTAAGTCAGAATGGTAGATCATCATCTAAATCTGCTGGTGCGGTTGCAGGCGCCGCTTGCGGCTTCGGTGCAAAACCACTTGGGTTATTGTTGGCATAGCCACCACCCTGATTTTGGTTAAAACCACCTTGATTTTGGTTGCCATAACCCGCAGCCTGACCTTGATTCTGATTACCATAGCCACTTTGGTTATTGTTAAACCGTGGCTGTGCAAAACCGCCATCTTGTTGGTCAGATTGTCCACGATTACCTGAATCGAGCATTTGCATTTGATCACCACGAATTTCAGTGGTGTAACGCTCTTGACCGTTTTGGTCTGTCCACTGACGAGTACGCAATGAACCTTCAATATATACCTTAGAACCTTTGCGTAGATATTGCTGTGCAATTTCACCTAAACGGTTATGCAACACAATACGGTGCCACTCTGTTTGCTCTTTACGCTCGCCCGTATTTTTGTCTGTCCAGACATCACTGGTTGCGATAGAAAATTGGGTGAGAGAACCCCCATTTGGGAAAGTTTTTGTTTCAGGATCGCGACCTAAAGTACCGACTAAAATGACTTTATTTACACCACGCATTAGACGTTTTCTTCCTATTTGTTTCTATTATTTACTTTATAAGAGTTATGCTTAAATGGCTACCTCTTTCCCTAACAAGTGCGTTAATTGTTGTCGCGCAGCATCATCAATTTGCTGTTTATCCACTTTCACATACGCCACTTGCTGGTCAGACATCACCACGACCTCTTCAATACCACGAATCGCTAAAAGTTGAGAAGTCCATTCATCTGTTTCTCGACTCTCAGGCAAACGCAACACCAAAGATGAAAGATAGCGCGGCTGCGCCAATCCAAAACTAACCAATAACCAAATTATAGCAATCGCAGTCAAAATACTCCAACCCATCGCAGTGTGATTCAGTAACAGCAACTGTCCACCAATCATCCCGCCAAAGAAAGCGCCTAAGAATTGGCTGCTGGCATTTACGCCCATGGCGGTAGCTTTAGACTGAATAGGTGCCGCCTTAGACAACCATGAAGGCAACAAGGCTTCCATGACGTTAAAGGCAATAAAGAATAAGCCCAGACCCAACAGTAAAATATATTTTGATTCAAACCCGAAAATCAGTACCAACAGGCCTAAAATAATGCCTGCAATAGCCGTCAGAAAAATACCACGCATTTTGCGATATTTTTCTGCCAAAACAATGCTTGGGAAAGCTACAAACAGGCTGACCAATAGTAACGGCAAATACACCCAACCATGATGCTGTAAAGGAATATCAGCAAACTGGATTAACTGTGAAGGCACATAAATAAACATGGCCGTCAGCAATAAATGCAAGGTAAATACGGATACATGCAGGCGGTTTAAATCGCCCATTTTTAGCACTTGCTTTAACTGCGGTACATAACCTTGCTGGAAATTACGATGATGACGGGTAACTTTCGGCACTAACAGCAACATGAGAATGGCTGCCAACCCCATCACTGTGGTCACCCAAAACAGCCCTGAAATACCGACCCAACCTGTAAGCCATGGCCCCAAACTGAAGGCCACCACAAAGGACATACCAATACTCATGCCCATCACCGCCATGGCTTTCATGCGGTTTTCTTCACGGGTCACATCGGCCAACAACGCCATCACCACCGCAGACACCGCACCACCACCGGCTATGGCACGTCCAATAATCACGCCATAAATGGTGTCAGACATGGCAGCAATTGCACCACCCAAAGCAAACAATAATAAGCCCAAAACCACCAAAGGTTTACGGCTATAGCGGTCTGCAATTAAGCTAAATGGAATTTGTAAAATGGCTTGAGTGAGTCCGTATACCCCAACAGCAAGCCCAATTAAGGCAGGTGTTGCATATTGATACGATTGCCCTGCAACTGAAAACACAGGAATAATCATGAACAAACCCAACATGCGCAATGCAAAAATACTGCTTAAAGCAAAGGTCGAGCGGCGTTCCAAGGCATTCATCATATCAATCGACTAAAACTAAATAATTTTGAATTTGCAGATATCCTACAACATTCAGCTGCATGATGCTGATTTTTCCCGATGTTTATTATACGAGATGCCTAGAATTTCAATAAAAAAGGGCGCAACGCTGTGCACCCAAATTCTAACTTCGTTCTGTCTGTATGATTGTTCAGCTTGGTTATGCTTGAGTCATACCATCAAAGCATCAGCAGCGCATTAACCTACTTTTGCCTGACGTTTTTTAAATTGAATCGAAGCAATCACTGCCCAAACAATGAATGCAACGCCAATTAAACCTGTCACTACTTCTGGCACATGTAAGCCTGTACCGCTGGCAATCATAATAAAGGCCAAGGCACCAATGGCGTAGTGTGCACCGTGTTCAAGGTAAATATAGGCATCCAAGGTACCTTTTTCGACCAAGTAAATGGTCATAGAACGCACAAAAATCGCACCAATGGCTAGACCTAACATAATGATTACCACGTCTGAGGTAATCGCAAAGGCACCAATCACGCCATCAAAACTGAACGAGGCATCCAGTACTTCTAGATATAAAAAGCCGCCAATACCCGCTTTTACCACACCTGTTGGCACACCATTTTCATCATGACGCACAGCATTGCCCTGCTCATCGACTTCAGGCTCTCCGCCCAGCATGTGACTCAGCACTTGCACACCAATATAAATCACGATGCCCCAAATACCCGCCATCGTCACCACAAGGCGTTTATCTTCAACCACGTTCGCCCCCATGATCAGCAAGGTTACTAAAGCTAAAAATACAGACATGGCAGGTACGCTTGCCAAATTACTCAAACGACGTTCCAACCATCTGAACCAGTGGGTGTCTTTTTCATCATCTAAGAAGAAATTCAGGAAGACCATCAACAAGAATGCACCACCAAATGCAGCAATTTCAGGGTGATGTGCCATCAGTTTGGCAGAATATTGCTTCGGATCATTCAGTGCCAGTTGCACCACTTCCATCATGCCCATATCGGCAGTGACAGCCACAATCACCACAGGGAAAATCAAACGCATGCCAAATACAGCAATGATAATCCCCACGGTTAAAAACAGCATTTTCCAGAAATGATCCCAACCGCGTAGGACTGAAGCATTGACTACCGCGTTATCAAACGACAACGACACTTCCATAATCGCCAAAATTGCGGTGATGGTCAGTGCGGTGAGCATGGTCTGCACACCTGCTTCTGGGCCATGGGTATAGCCCCAATATGCAGATAGCGCAAGACACACTATCGAAAATACGATTGAGAAACCAAAATGTTTCATCATGACAAACGACCTATCGATATATTTTGATCTGAATTTTTTATCTGTCGAATCTGCACCACAAAAGCCAAGCATAGCTTTGGGTGAGTAACAACAGATCTAAAAATTCTGAAATTTGAATTGTCCGAATTTTAATCGGACAAAAGCTGAGAATGTAAAATTTTATGCCGCAATTATGACGCTTTTTTCTCAACTTCGCCAAAATTCTTCGTATGATTTTTTTGTTGTGATGGATTTCGCCCCAACTGCGCTATTTCAATATTGATCAGTTGTGATCACCGTACAGATATGCAATGGTATCTGCATCAATAAAATTCAAATGGAAATCCAACATGCGCTTTTCTCAAGAGGCTTGGCAGCGTAACCTTGCGCTCTATCAAAAAACACTGGCGTTGCCATTTAATCAGGAACTGGCGCAAGGTACGTTAAGCAAAGCTGCGTTTTGTCATTATGTGATTCAAGATTCACATTACTTAATTGCCTATGGTCGTGCACTGGCTGTCTGTGCTGCCAAAGCTTTTGATGCCGATGATATCATTCAGTTTTCGGAAGCAGCCAAAATTGCAATTGTGGTTGAACGCACCTTACACGACAGCTTTATGCAAGCGTTTGATATTTCCAAACAGGAATTTGAAAGCACCCCACTGACCCTCGCTTGCCATCATTACACCTCTTATTTGCTCGCAACGGCATGGTCAGAAAGTTATCCTGTGGTATTGGCTTCATTGCTGCCATGTTTCTGGATTTATGCAGAAGTGGGCAAAGATATTGTCAATAATTCTGTACCGAATAATCCATATCAGGCTTGGGTAGATACCTATTCAGGCGAAGAATTCCATAGTGCAGTCAACAATGTAATTCAGACCATTGACCGTATTGCTGCGCGCTGTGATGCCGACACCATTGAAAAAATGCATCAAGCCTATACCAAAGCGGCAGAACTGGAATGGCTATTCTGGGACAGTGCTTACCATCAGCGTCAATGGCTAGGCTTAGACCAAGTTTAAACCTCAGCTGCTTTAAGTGCGCGCTGTATTGGCGTTTCTCTATACAGTGCGACAAGCCATGACCGATAAAGCGTGAAAAATAACACTTGAACAATTTTCATGCGCTATCATATATAAGTTTTTCATTTGCAGAATTTCGAGAATTTTTTATGAGCCAAAGTCATATCCGTATTCGAGGTGCACGTACCCATAACCTAAAAAACGTGAACCTTGATATTCCACGCGATAAATTTGTGGTGATTACGGGCTTATCTGGTTCAGGAAAATCCTCACTGGCATTTGATACTTTGTATGCCGAAGGGCAACGTCGCTATGTCGAATCGCTTTCTGCCTACGCACGCCAGTTCTTATCACAAATGGAAAAACCTGAAGTCGATTCAATTGAAGGTCTAAGCCCTGCAATTGCGATTGAGCAAAAATCGACAAGTCATAACCCACGCTCAACGGTGGGTACCATTACCGAAATTTACGACTATTTGCGTTTACTGTATGCCCGTGTCGGTACACCGTACTGCCCTGAACATGACTTGCCGATGGTGGCACAAACCGTATCAGAAATGGTTGATGCGGTAAAAGGACTGGAAGAAGGCACTGCTTTGATGCTGCTTGCACCGGTGATTCGTGAGCGTAAAGGCGAATATGTGCATTTGTTTGAACAGCTACAAAGTCAGGGTTTTGTACGCGCCCGAGTGGATGGCGAAGTCATGGACATTGACCCACCGCCTGAACTCGACAAAAAGAAAAAACACACGATTGAGGTAGTGGTAGACCGTTTTAAAGTCCGAGATGATTTGGGTAACCGTATTGCCGAAAGCTTTGAAACGGCACTGCGTTTAGGTGGCGATCTGGCCATTTTATCGTGGATAAATGCCGAACAGCCTGATCGTATTTTTTCTGCCAAACATTCATGTCCAAAATGTGATCGTGCCGTTGCTGAACTTGAGCCACGTTTGTTCTCGTTTAATAATCCGTTTGGCGCCTGCCAAACCTGTGATGGTTTGGGGACACGTAGCCATTTCAGCGCAGAAAAACTAATTCCAAACCCTGAACTTTCAATCAGTCAGGGTGCAATTCGCGGTTGGGACAGACAGCGTCCCTATTATTACAGCATGCTAGAAAAAGTCGCAGCACATTATGAACTTTCATTAGAAACTGCGTGGAATCAGCTTGACAGCACTACCCAGAAGAAATTTCTGTACGGTACAGGCAAAGACAAAATTGACCTGAGTTATACCGATGAACGTGGTCGCCATCATAAACGTGTGATTGCTTTTGAAGGTGTGTTGCCGCATTTAGAACGTCGTTATCGTGAAACCGAAAGTAATTATGTACGCGATGATTTGGCACAGTATTTATCTAATGCGGCCTGTGATGCCTGCGGAGGTTCACGCTTAAATGAAATCTCCCGTAATGTCCGTGTGAAAGACAAAACTATTGCTCAAATTACCCAAATGTCAATTGGTGATGCCGAGCAGTACTATCAAGGACTGAATCTGGATGGTGCCAAAGGTGAAGTGGGAGATAAAATCTTTAAAGAAATTCGTGAGCGCTTACATTTTTTAGTGTCGGTAGGTTTGAATTATTTAAGTTTGTCACGTTCTGCCGAAACGCTGTCTGGCGGCGAAGCACAGCGCATCCGTTTGGCATCGCAAATTGGTGCAGGCCTCATGGGCGTGATGTATGTGCTGGATGAACCCTCTATTGGCTTACACCAACGCGACAATGACCGATTGCTAGAAACCCTGATTCGTTTACGTGACTTGGGCAATACCGTATTGGTGGTAGAGCATGATGAAGATGCCATCCGTGCAGCCGATCATATTATTGATATTGGCCCAGGTGCAGGTGTGCATGGCGGGCATATTATTGCCGAAGGTACCTATGCAGAGCTGGCGGAAAATGCCGATTCACTGACAGGGCAATATTTATCGGGCAAGTTAAAAATTGAAGTACCGAAAAAACGTACCCAACCGCCACATCCTGAACAACAAATTAAACTCATGGGAGCCGCAGGTCATAACCTAAAAAAAGTAGATCTGACTTTGCCCTTAGGGGTCATGACCTGCGTTACAGGCGTATCTGGCTCAGGTAAATCGACCTTAATTAACCGTACTTTATTGCCTTTGGCTGCAACACAATTAAATGGTGCCACGACCTTAAATGCAGAAAAGTTTGACTCGATTGATGGTTTGCAATACTTAGATAAAGTCGTGGATATTGACCAAAGCCCAATTGGACGTACTCCACGTTCAAACCCCGCAACGTATACAGGCTTGTTCACTCCAATCAGAGAACTATTTGCACAAACGCCTGAAGCCAAAGCTCGCGGCTATGCGGCTGGTCGTTTCTCCTTTAACGTTAAAGGTGGACGCTGCGAAGCTTGTGAGGGTGACGGTATGATTAAGGTAGCGATGCACTTCCTGCCCGACATGTATGTACCTTGCGATGCCTGTCATGGTAAGCGCTATAACCGCGAAACGTTGGAGGTCAGCTATAAAGGCCGTAATATTTCCGATGTGTTAGAAATGACAGTTGAAGATGCTATGCATTTCTTTGATGCGATTCCTGTGATTCATCGTCGTTTAGAAACTTTAAATCAGGTGGGTTTGGGCTATATTCGCCTCGGACAATCTGCAACAACGCTATCGGGTGGCGAAGCCCAACGCGTCAAACTAGCGCGTGAATTGGCCAAACGGGATACAGGTAAAACCTTATATGTGTTGGATGAACCGACCACTGGTTTGCACTTCCATGACATTGCTAAGCTACTCGACATCTTGCATGAGCTACGCAATAAGGGTAATACCATTGTGGTGATTGAACATAACTTGGATGTGATTAAAACTGCAGACTGGATTGTCGATTTAGGGCCTGAAGGTGGTGCAGGTGGTGGACAAATTATTGCCGAAGGCACCCCTGAAGATGTGGCAAAATCTAAAGTTTCACACACTGCTAAGTTCTTAAAACCAATGTTAAAAGCTTAGACTGGTGAATAAGTGAAATCATTTTAATGTGAACCAAGTTGTACATCATCTTGTTGATTTTAGAGATGATGTGCAACTTAACCCTCAACCGCATTACGTCCACGCGCTTTGGCTCTAAACAAATGCTTATCGGCTTTTTCCAGCAAGCTACTCCATGAAGCAGCACCTACTGCAACGCCCGCACTAATAGAAATTTTAATATAATCATTAATTTCTGGAATATAAATTTCGTCTTTGACAATTTGACAACGTAGCTTGTCTGCCAAATAAAGTGCTTCAGTAAATTCAATATTATCAATGACCACCAAGAATTCATCGCCACCAAAACGCACCACTAAATCTGATGAGCGCACATTGGCTTTGAGTGTTTTAGCAATCAATTTTAAAGCTTGGTCGCCAACAACATGACCAAAAGTGTCATTCACATGTTTGAACTTATCCACATCCAAAATAATTAGACCTGTTTTAGTCAATTTCTCGGGTTTTTGTTCCAAAAATTTTAAATATTCTTCTAGTGCTAAACGGTTTGAAACACCAGTTAAAGCATCTGTGTTGGCAATATTACGCAGCTGAAATTCCAAATTATCACGCTGTACTAAACGTTGTTTTAATTTTTGAATTGCTTCAAATAAAGACACACTATCACTATTTTTATTGTTGATAAGGGCACTGACTTCATCATCATAAGCGGACAAAGCCAAAATTTGTTTGCGTGCCTGAATGAGTGGAATAAATACTTTTGAACGTGCATACACCATGGTAAAAATGGCTGCCATCAATGAAATGAGTGTAACTACCAGCGTTAAAATAAGTTTTTGCTGTGCTTTGAAGTGATCTTTTTTTGCCAGTGCCAAACTATAATCCAGCACATAAGTTTGTAAATCGACGACAGTACTAAACTTATCGACCATGACTTCCGATAATTGCGTACCCGTTAATGAGTAAGGCTCACCACGCAAACTTTGCTCAATCAACTGTTTTATAATTGGAATACCTTGATCCAAAAATTCAGCCTTGAGCTGATTATGCAAAACGGTATATTCCGGCACTTTGTGCGCTTCAGGCAAAATGGTATGTACCAAGTCCCACAAATAATAGGCCTGTCTTTGATTTTGCAAAGAATTGGCTAGATTTTCTTCGGGGATTTTTTCGCCAAATGTAACCGCAGCAATCACATTTGAGGCGACTCGTCCCGCCTGATCACGCAAATCTGACAGTATAAAAATAACGCTATAGTAGGTAGATACAGCAGTATCTTTACCCACAGAATCCAACATGACATGCTTTAAAACATACTGTGAGCTGTCCCAAGCACTGAACATTTTCTGGATTGCTTGATCTAGTTGTTCTGAACGTCGCAAATGTGTTGGTGTTGCCGCATAAGCATCTACCGCATCACGCCCCTGCTTTAAAGAAGCTTTCAGTTGGTGCGATAAATGGTGTGCATGAGTAATAAAGCCCTCTTGCTTGAGTACCTGAATCGTGTCCTGAATTTGTTGATCAACCTGCAAACGGTACTGTTTTAATTCTTCTAAATGTCTTGCCTGATCTGCAGGTGTACTTGACATCACTTTATTGGCAGGAGCCCGCTCACGGGAAATATTATTGGTTAATTCTGCAACATTACGCAAGACAGAAATTTCGATTAAGGCGCGCTCTGCCTTTTTGTAACTCTGATAACTGCTGACAATTAAAGGCACTGAAATAAAAATTAATGAGCCAATAATAATGATCATTGAGATAAACAAGCGTCGACTAATCTGCTCAGAATGCAATTTCGCCATCATGTTTAGCCTAACTCCATCTCACTTCAGCCTTGAAAGCTGAACTTGGTCACTTTATCGTCAGCAATAGTACAACAGCTTGGATGATATTTCTTATTTATTTTAGCAATAATTTTAATCGCTTAGTTTTAATTAAGCATCGGTAATATACTCAAAATGATTGCAACCCACTAAAGCAAAATAACAGCTCATCCATATTTCACTGATCCTGAGTCACTTTCAATTCATTTATATGCTTTATGTTTAATACCGAAATGATAAAAAAACTCACAGTGAGCAGCAGAAAATATTTTACAGCTGCAACATTTAGGTGCATAATGCACCCCAATAGGGCGAGTTTAGTTTTTCCTCAGCAGAAAATTAAACTTTCCCGCAAATTTTGGCGAAAAAACCTAGTTTTCATTGAAAACTGGGTTTTTTTTATACAAAAATAACAGCACTCATATTCACCCATCAATATGAATGCACCAATATGGTGCATAAAACTCATCCATATATTAACTTTTATCATCTGGCCGATAGCAAAGTGATAAGTAACCAGCCAGCCAATTTAAGACAAAAAAAACCCAACCTTGGGGAAAGTTGGGCAGATAAAAAGAAACAAGTATGGAGAATCTCATCACATTACTGGATTAAGTCAGCATTTAGATTTGATGTGCGAAATTATGAGATGTTTCACACAATCTAAAAACCCGACTTAAGTAGTAGGACTTCATAACGTAATTATGAAATAAATCACAGTTAGTGTAAAGCATCGTCAATCAGTCTGCTATATTCTTGAACAGACCACCAAATAAATGTGATAAAAGTCACACAAAAATACTCATTCACATCAATTAATCACATAAAAATATGACGGTTAGCATGTTTTTAATACAAAAAAAGAGTATTGCTACAAAAAACACGTCAATTTTTAAGTTATTGTTCACACTAAAACTATTGGTTTTAAGGATTATTTACATAAATAGCATCGTTTATTCCAATCAAAAATTCTTCAACCTGTCATAACTCTAGGGTTCTAAATAACATAATGACTTGTTATCACTACATTTTTAAGGTTGACATCTAAAAAATTGTTTGAATATTTTTCAACCAATAAAATCAATTGGACTTAATGCCTGAAGAATGTTGTTTTAGTTCATTGACTTAATAAGTTGTTACACTAAAATGCTCAATGTTTCATCCATTTTTAACAAAGCTGGTAACTATCATGAAAAAACTCGGTTTAGCCACTGCATTATTATTAGCCATGACCGGTGCTCAAGCGTACCAATTCGAAGTTCAAGGTCAATCAGAATTTCTAGACACTACTGAAAACAACCAAAACTTCACTGGTGCTGTTCAAGGTACTTACTACTTCAAAAATGTTGATGCGACTAAAGGTCCTTTAGCTGAGGCTGCGTTCTTAAACCAAGCGTCTAACTTCTCTTTAGCATACAACTATGGTGAATACGATGTAGATGCTGTAGATGAAGATTTCGTATCTCATGTTTATGGTGCTAAAGCTGAAGCGTATGTACCAACACAATTGGTTCCTGTTTATGCTAGTGCAGCATATAGCCATACCATCACAGATGGTAAAGGTGGTCAAGACAATGACAATGGCGACCGTTATGCTTTAGAACTTGGTGCAGTTGTAGCGCCTAACTTCTTGGTTGCGGTAGGTTATACAAGCGTTGCCGATCAATATTCTTTAGATGCTTTCAATATCCTTGCTAATGGTGTTGCTAAAGCAGCGCTTGAGTCAACTACAATCGGTGTAGACCCAAACTATGACCAAGATGCAATCACTGCACGTACAAAATATGTAGGCGCAATTGACGGCACCAATATGGCTGTTGGTTTTGAAGCAGGTCTTGTATATGGTGAAGATACTATGTACAACTTAAAAACTGATCTTTACTTAACACCAGCACTTAGCGTGGGTGCTTCTTATGCAGAAACAAGTGCTAATACTGATGTTGATTCTGCTTGGGGCGCGAACGTAAACTACTTCATCACTCCTGCAGTTGCTGTAGGTGCTAGCTATGTAAATGCGAATGCTGTTGGTGTAGCTCGTGACACTCAAACTGTTGGTGTAAACGCTAAATTCCGTTTCTAATTTCACATTAGATACTGAAGTTAAAAAAGACGCTCATCTGAGCGTCTTTTTTTATGCCTGAAATCTGTCATGAAAAATTGAACTGCTATTTCACTCAGATGAATCATCATGGTGATGATGCGGTAAGTGGCGAATGTATTGCAATGCGATTAAACGTGACACGATCAATGCCAAATACATCACGCCACAGAACATTTGCAACATGGCAATCACCCGTGCTTCTGGGCTGATCGGTATAAGATCAGATAAGCCTGTCGCAGACTGCAAACTAAAACTTAAAAACAGTAAGTCTAGCCAACTTTGCAAACCTACAGCATTTGGGTTCTGAAAACTTTGCGGAATCAGAATCTGGCAAATGCTATATAAAAAGGCAAATCCCCAAGCGATTAAGGTAAACACCGCTGCTGCTGCAAACAACTCATCTTTGGTTAAATAACGGTCATGAAACATATAACGCAATAAACCGTAGGCTGCACTAAAATAGGCTGCAGCTTCACACGCATGACTTAACACCAGAATAAGCGGATGCCGCACACCCAATAAAATAAAGAATGAAAAGAACAAAGCTGCATAAACAAAACTGAGCCCCCAAAACACTCAGCATTGGCGTTTGTCGAATCACTTTGGCAATGAGCAGCAATACCAATACTCCCACCATCCACGTGATAACTTTATAGGGCATGTTGTGATGTGCAAAAAGTGAGAGCAGCAAAATCAAAAACTGCAAAAACAACAGCCATGCCGAAGGCAAGACCCGAAATCTTTTCCAGACATTGTCTAATATGTACATACATCTACTGCCTATTCTTTTTATATTGCATCCAACATAGCAGCTTATTTACGCATGCAATGCAATCACTCTGTATCAAAATTGCATATCACAATAACCGTATCCATAAATGCTCACCAGCATGCTTGCTCAAGCCAACATACAGGCATAAAAAAAGTCCCATGACTGGGACTTTTTTGAGGTGTTTCAGACCTTAGTGGTCAGATGCACCAGAGATACCAATACCAGTTTGTGAGCGTACGAACTGTGCATCGAATGCTTTACGTTCAGCTTGTGCTTGCGCAGAGTTGTCAGTGATAGAGAACAACCAGCAGCAGAAGAATGAAAGTGGCATTGCAAAGATCGCAGGACCGTTAAATGGGTTGATTGGTGTGTCAGAAATTTGAAGCGTATCTACCCAAACTGCTTTAGACAATACAATCAAGGTTACTGCTGAAGCTAAGCCTGCTACACCACCAATCACTGCACCGCGAGTCGTTAAGCCTCTCCAGAACATAGACAATACAAGTACTGGGAAGTTTGCACATGCTGCTACAGAGAATGCTAAACCTACCATGAACGCAACGTTTTGTTTCTCGAAAAGAATACCCAAGATCATTGCGAAGATTGCTAAGCCTAAAGTTGCAATTTTAGACATGCGAAGTTCAGATTCAGGAGTCGTTTGACCTTTCTTGAATACGTTAGCATACAAGTCGTGAGAGATTGCTGAAGCACCAGACAATGTCAAACCAGCTACAACCGCAAGAATTGTTGCGAATGCTACCGCTGAAATGAAGCCCATGAACAAGTCACCGCCAACTGCGTCAGACAAGTGCACCGCAGCCATGTTGTTACCACCAACAAGTTCTAACTTGCCAGTAACTGCCATTTTCGCAACATCAAGGAATTGTGGGTTGTTGGATACATAAAGGATCGCACCAAAACCAATGATGAAGGTTAATAAGTAGAAGTAACCAATGAAACCTGTTGCTACAACTACTGATTTACGTGCTTCTTTCGCGTCTTTTACTGTGAAGAAACGCATCAAGATGTGTGGTAAACCTGCAGTACCGAACATTAACGCAAGACCAAGTGAGATTGCATCAATTGGGTTAGACGCTAAATTACCAGGACCCATAATGTTTGCAGCATCTGCCAAGCTCAAGTCATGTACTTTAGAGAATACTTGGATCGATTGCTCGAACATGTTAGTGAAACTGAAGCCCACACCTTTCATTACCATGAAGGCCATGAAAGTTGCACCTGAAAGTAACATCACCGCTTTGATGATCTGTACCCAAGTTGTTGCCAACATACCACCAAACATTACGTAAGCCATCATGAGTAGACCCACGATTACTACTGCAAGGTTGTAGTTCAAACCAAAGAGAAGTTTGATTAACTGACCCGCACCTACCATTTGTGCAATCAGGTAGAATGCAACTACGACAAGCGAACTGAATGCTGCAAGGGTACGTACTGGCTTTTCAGCTAAACGGAACGATACAACGTCAGATAGGTTATATTTACCTAAGTTACGTAAACGCTCAGCAATCAAGAACAATACGATTGGCCAACCGACCATGAAGCCAAGTGAATACAGCAAGCCGTCAAAGCCTGACATAAACACCATTGCGGAAATACCCAGGAACGACGCTGCTGACATATAGTCACCTGCAATCGCGAGACCATTTTGGAAACCTGAAATACCACCACCTGCGGTATAGAAGTCCTTAGTGCTTGTGGTTTGCTTCGCTGCCCATTTAGTAATGAACAAAGTTGCGCCCACGAAAATCAAGAACATAATAATTGCAGGCCAGTTGGTTGGCTGCTGTTCTGCTGCACCTAAATCTGGTCCTGCAAATGCCATACCTGACATTAATACAGTAGACGCAGCCAGTGCTTTCAATGAATTCCATTTCATCTTAGTGCGTTCCTTTCTCATGTGTAATTGCTTCAACTTCACGCATCGCTTCTTCGTTCAATTGGTCAAGTTTGCCATTCGCAATTGATGAATAAACAGCACACAAAATGAAAGATAAAACGATAATGCTCAGACCTAATGGAATACCCCAAGTCGTCACACCGCCAGAAATTGAACTCAATAAGAATTCTTTGTTATAGCCCACTAAAAGCATGAAACCTACGTACACAAACAACATGATTGCTGTTAATGTCCAACTTAGGTTACTTTTTCTGCGAACCATTTCTTTGAATTTTGGGTTTTGTAGAATGCGTTCTACTTGTACCTCATCCATAACCTGCTCCTTCAAGCGCCCTGCCTTAGGCGCAAATTTTTAATTCGAATTATTTCGAACTTAAAATTAACAATGTTGGAGCCGATTTGCAATTTAGACTTTGGTCGCTAAAAAAATGATCAACCTCAGCGCAAAGGCAATGGAATAGGCTATCATAGCCCTATTGTCGATACTTTTAAGGCATCATGAACAGCTGGCTCATTATGGGGGTTTTAGCCCTCTATATCGCATTACTTTTTATTTGTGCTTTCTATGGGGAAAAACACGCCAGTCGTTTAAGCACGCGTGGGCGCATGCTCATGTTCAGCTTAACTTTAGGGGTGTATTGTTCATCATGGACTTTTTATGGCGCAACGGGCGCAGCCGTTCGTGAAGGGATCATCTTTTTACCGATTTATTTAGGGCCATTGTTGTTTGTCGCAATTGGTTATGATATTTGGCGACGTTTAGGTCGAGTACGGCAACACCACGCCATTTCATCGATTGCGGACTTTGTCGCTGCGCGTTACGGTAAAAGCGGCCCCTTGGCATCACTGGTCACCATTTTAGCGGTAATAGCAATTATTCCCTATCTGGCCTTGCAGTTACGTGCCATTGCGCTGAGTGCTGCCGTCATTCTCGATCAAAGCACCAATGTGGAAAGTACCACCAATGCGGTGTTGTTCCTGACAGGTTTATTGGCGATTTTAGCCATGCTGTTTGGTACCCGACAAATTGCCAATACAGAGCAGCACGGCGGTTTAATGCTGGCAGTTGCCTTTGAATCGTTTGTGAAACTGTTTGCATTACTCGCAGTAGCATTCTTTTTCGTTTTTGAAGCACCCGGCAATATTCATCAAATTGCCAATGATGTTTCAATTACCTTCCATGAAGTACAGCTGTTTGGTGTGCCTGAAACCTTTTGGGTGCAAACCTTATTGGCGGCATTAGCGATTATTTGTTTGCCGCGTCAGTTTCACGTTGCTGTGGTCGAACTGCGCGATGAAAAACATATTCGGGGTGCGCGTCGCTGGTTTGCCGTTTATCTGATTTTAACCACCATCGCGATTGTTCCAATTGCCAGTTGGGCCTTGCACGCAGCTCCGCAATATTTAGCCATCCCTGATGTAGCAGTATTGTCTTTACCGCTTAGCTATAACCAAGACTGGTTGACGCTGTTGGCGTTCTTGGGAGGATTCTCCGCCTCAACAGGCATGCTATTGGTATCTTCAGTAGCACTGTCGATCATGCTGAGTAATGACCTGATCATGCCTGCCTTGTGGCGCATGGGCATTTTCTCACGCCATGACAAGCGCTTGCCCTTGGTACTAAAGTTCACCCGACGCATTTGTATTTTAGCGGTAATGCTACTGGGCTTTCTGTTCTTCAATTTCTTTAATGATATTGATCAGCTCTCTGTATTTGGTTTATTGGCCTTTAGTGCGGTGGCGCAGTTTGCCCCTGCATTGATTGGTGGCTTGTATTGGCGCGGTGGCAGTAAACAAGGGGTGTATGCAGGTCTAATTGTCGGTTTTGCGATGTGGGCCTATACCCTGCTGTTACCCACTATTTTGCGCAGCCTACCAAGCCAGTTTAGCGACTTTACCCGTGAATTTTTAATGCTCGGGCCTTTTGGCATCAATGGGTTACGCCCTGAAGCCTTGCTGGGCTTTGAATCTTTTGCCCCCCTCACACACGGTGTAGTCTGGGCACTGGGTTTAAATATCATGCTTTATGTTTGGGTATCACGTATTTTCCGCCCAAGTGTGGCAGAACAAATTCAGGCCGAAAGTTTCTTCTATTATGAAACCAAGCCTTTGCCTACACAGAATATGAGCAATGACGTCAGCTATTCGCATCAAGATGTAGCACGTTTAAAAGTGGGCGATTTAATCACACTGGCCAAACGCATTACAGGTGATTCCCCAACCCGACACGCCTTTGAGCAGTTTAGTCAGCAAAATAATGTGGTACTGAATGAAAATGCCAATGCCAACGGCATGTGGTGGCGTTTTACCGAACAGTATTTGGCAGGGACGATTGGTGCTGCTTCGGCACGTACCTTGCTCACCACCGCCATGGTCAATAATGGCCTCGCGTTAGGGCAAGTCGCAAATATTCTTGACCAAGCTTCACAATGGCAGCGCTTCAACCAAAATCTGATCATGACCATGATTGACCACATGACCCAAGGGGTGAGTGTGGTAGATGAAAATATGTGCTTGGTGGCATGGAATAATCAATATCTCAAACTATTTGATTATCCTAAAGATATTGTCTATGTTGGCTGCCCAATTGCCGATTTGATTCGCTACAATGCCGAACGTGGCGAATGTGGTCCAGGTTCAATTGAAGAACATGTGCGTAAACGTATTCATTGGATGAAAATGGGCAGTGCGCATGAGTTTGAGCGCATCCGTAAAGATGGTCGTGTCATTCAAATGCGCGGCAACCCAATTGAAGGCGGTGGTTTTGTAACCACCTTTGCCGATATTACTGCCTTCCGTGAAAATGAAGCTGTGCTTGAAGCACGGGTGCAGGATCGTACCCAACAATTGGCCGATGCCTTGTCCGAACAACAATTGGCTCGTGAACAAGCCGACAAAGCCAATATGTCCAAAAGCCGCTTTATTGCCGCAGCCAGCCATGACTTATTACAACCGATGCATGCGGCCCGTTTGTTCAGTACGGCTTTAGAGCAAACCATTCAGTCGGATGAAGACCGTAAAACCCTGCAGCAGCTAGACCGTGCCCTGCATGGTGCAGAAAGTATGCTTTCCGCCTTGCTGGATATTGCCCGCTTAGAAGGCGGTACCATTCAGCCAAAACGTCAGGCTTATCCATTGCATGACTTACTCAGCGATCTAAGCCTGCAATTTAAATCGATTGCGGCACAACGTGGCATTGAATTCCGTGTGCATGATGTGCAGTTCTGGATTGATACCGACCCACAATGGATTCGTCGTATTATCCAAAACTTTGTCAGCAATGCTCTTCGCTATACCGCCAAAGGGCGTGTTGTGGTAGGGGTACTGCGTTCTGCTGAGCATCCACAGCATATTCGGATTGGGGTTTGGGACACCGGGCCAGGCATTGCCGAAGAACAACGCATTAAACTGTTTCAGGAATTTGAACGTTGTGGACATACTTCACCTTGGGGTGAGCAAGGTCTGGGCTTAGGCTTGGCGATTGTGCAGCGTATGACCAGCCTGCTGAACTACCCTGTGCACGTGTATTCTGAACTGGGCAAAGGCTCTTGCTTTATGATTGAAGTGCCAATCGTAGAAGCACCAAAAGTGGTGGCAGCGCCTGTGCAAGTGGTACCAATGAAAACTAAAGCCTACAAAATTTTATGTCTAGATAATGATGAGACCATTTTGGAAGGCATGGCGACCCTGCTCAGCAAATGGGGCTATCACGTCTTTAAAGCCACTGAACCTGAACAAGCCATTGACCTGATTCAGCGCGAACACATTCAGGTTTGGTTGGTCGATCAACACTTAAATGACGATAAAATTGGTTTAGATTTTATTCTGGAACATCGTCAGGAAGATGTCCCTGTGGCATTAATTACAGCAGACTCCGACCCAGAATTGCCGCAACGCTTAAAAGAGCTGAATATTGTATTGCTGAAAAAACCGTTAAAACCAGCATCGCTGCGTTCTTGGTTATCTGGACTGAAAATTTCAGGCAGCTGATACCCATAAAATTTTGTCTGCCCCGCTTTAAACTATGCTTGGTTGAGGCCATGTTAAGCGCGAGGCAGGCAAAGCTACTCAATATCCATCTTGCAACAGTTTAATGCTGCTTTACTTACTGCAACCCTAGACCACTCAAAAAACAACAGATTGCCTGTAAAGTGTCACAGCCGCTGGCCTGATGTACAACGTCCATTGACCAAAATTTTCAAAAACGTCGAGTTTTGAGTGCCTGCCATTCACATTAAATACCATCGTCTCACTGGCTATGGCAAAGTCTGACAAGATGGTAAGTGAATATGCTCAATAAATTTTACAATTTGTCTAAGCCCTGAGTTTGTCGTTATTTTTTGCCCTTATCGCCAAAACATTAGACTTTAGTCGTATATGCTTAAAACGCTTCATGCGCGCATAACTAAGTACAAGAAATGATCAATTAGCTGGTGTAGCCTATATAAATACTGCCATTGATCAACCCTTCTTCTCGTTTTAGGAAGTGATGTCATGAATTTAGCTGAATATGAACAGCAGCTTGCCGAACAATCTCAGCAGCTGCATCGTCAATACGGCGTCAATGCGCTCTTACCCGAAATTCAATGGAATCAACTGTTCCCCAATAGCAAACTCAGTTCCACACATCTTCAAGCTTTGGAAACCATTTACCAAAGTGCTGTGCCCTTAGCCTTGCAGGTTTTTGAAGAGTTAAACTTTGATGTATTTAGTCCAGCAGCTTATAAGCCTCAAGGTTTAGGTCTGTTCGAGAAACTTGCAGATCAGGAACAACAATTACTCAGCCTTTTGGAGCAAGAAGCTCAAGGTCTCGATGAACCTACCCGCCAACATATTTGGAGTATGTTATTGCGTGGTGGTGCCGTACTGGTCTTTAAAGCATGGTTGGGCAAAGTCAAAACCGATACAGCACAGCTCGACACCTCTCAATTTGATGAGCTGTCCGATTTACTGTTTATTAAAACCCCACCCTTTGAATTGGCAGAACGCTTGAATATTAATGCCCATGCCCCTGCCGAACATATTTTTCTATTATATGGCAATGATGTGTATTTAGACCGTTTTAACAGTCTCGAAACCGCAGCGCTATTTGTCGATTTAGGCGTCTATGATGCGGCTTTTTTAAGTCTGAGAGTAATTAACTATAACTAAAAATATAGACAAATATTTGCATAAGTGCTCATTTTGTCTATGTCGATTCAGTAGTG
>NZ_JAAZQY010000031.1:0-26150 GCF_012371315.1 Acinetobacter sp. A1 | reverse complement strand
AAACCTCTTCGCGCTGATGGTAGTGTGGGGTTACCCATGTGAGAGTAAGTCATCGCCAGCTCATTATTCGAAACACCCTCAACAAGCGTTGAGGGTGTTTTTTTATGCCTGAATTAAAATTAAAAAGAATAAAAATAAAGAACACCAAAAAATAAAACCATCAATGGATGGTTTTAGCTACACCTCATTACACAAGAGAATTAAAGTGCATCTTTTAAGTTTTTTTGATGCTGCTTAACTTGTTTTGCATAACGTTTTCCCTGTTTTTTCATTTTCCGATTACTGTGATAACCCGTTGGTCCAACATTATAATAGGCCAGTGCTTTTAGCCATTTGCCTGACTGATTTTTATAATGATTTAAAATATAAGTGCCGCAATTGATGTTGGTGTGTTCATGATATAAATCACCAGGGCAAGTTTGTTGCCAATAGCGTGGAATGATTTGGGTAAATCCTACCGCACCAGCAGGTGAAGTCGCATACGCACGATAATTAGACTCTTGTCTGATTAAGGCCGCAACAAGTAAAGGGTCTACATCGTGTTTTTCGGAGCTTTGCACGATGATTGGTGCAACTCGATTTGCTGTATCTGGATGCACTGCATAGGCTTTTTGGATACCAGTAGATAATTTAGCTGATCGTTTTGCAATTGAACCACCACCTAAAGGTGAACAAGCCGTAATGGTGAGAGTAAGGAAACTGATACCCAATACTTTAATCGATGAGTAGTTTTTTAAAAAAGTTAGTATCATAAAAATGGTTTCTATAGATGCTGTCTAAAAATATTTGGCTTTAAGTGTATACTTTGATGGTAGTCAGCACACATATTTGAGTCAAGCAGCTGAAAGTACAGAATTGTATTATCAATCCAAATAGCCTTTTAAGAATTTTATTCATTTTCATGAATATATTTTCTGCATTTGATTGAATTAATCTATAGCGATTGATTTGTGATTTAATTTTTATTATATGACAGTTGTATGACAGTTTTTTTATTTTATATAAACTATTGGAAAAGAAGAAATAAACTGCAAATTTAAGCGGAAAGTGCGTACAATATCGGCTTTTTAACACTTTCAAAATTGCGTCTTACACAGGGAGTAAGTGTGTTAGAAGTCATTGTACAATTATGCGGTGGTATTGGTCTTTTCTTGATAGGAATGACCATGATGACAGACAGTCTGAAAGAAATGGCAGGCGAAACGCTGCGTGTCTGGTTGTCTAAATTTACAGGTTCACCCATTAAAGCCGTGCTTTCAGGTATTGGCTTGACGCTGATTGTACAGTCTTCTACAGCAACCACCTTAGCAACGATTGGTTTTGTCAGTGCAGGTATTCTCACTTTTGCCCAAGCAATTGGGGTGATCATTGGTGCAAATATTGGTACAACCAGTACAGGTTGGATGGTTGCATTTTTAGGTGTTAAATTTTCTATCACCAGTTTTGCCTTACCGTTGATTGGTATTGGCGCAATCCTCAAACTTTTTAGTCAGGGACGTGTTGCCTTATTTGGCTTGACCATAGCGGGCTTTAGCTTAATCTTTCTTGGCATTGATATGTTGCAAGTTGCAATGTCAGGATTTGCCGAACGTGTAGATTTATCAGTATTTTCAAGTCGGTCGTTAATCGCCCAATTAAGTTTGGTTTTGGTTGGCATTATCATGACGATTCTATTGCAATCGTCGAGTGCTGCGATTACTGCAACTTTAGCTGCATTGGCAAGTGGAGCGATTGATTTACAACAAGCGCTTGGTTTGGTGATTGGTCAAAATATTGGAACTGTTGCCACAGCAATCATTGCTGCTGTAGGGTCGACTGCGAATGCGAAGCGTACAGCTGCGGTTCATGTGATATTTAACGTAGTTTCAGCTGTTTTTGCATTTATTATTTTAAAGCCGTTATTCCTAGAATTGACTGAAAATCAGCGTCTGATGGCAGACTGGGATAACGTAGTCATTGTTGCAGCCTTTCATACGGCTTTTAGTTTTTGTGGCACTATTATTTTGTTGCCGATGATTCGTCAATTTGAACAACTCATTATGAAACTCATTCCTGATCAGACGCAATCGGTGTTGTGCTATCTCGATCAAGCGAGTTTGTCTGTGCCTGCTTTGGCCATCCATGCTGCATCTAAAGTAATTTATCACAGCTTATATGATGTATTGCTGATGATTAAATTGGCTATTCAAGAAGGTAGACTGCCATCTAAAGTACGCTTACAGCAATTAGATGAAGTGCTGATTCAAGTACAACGTTATTTGGAAGATATGTCGATTTCTGAAAATGAAGTAGATCAACAACGCTTAATGGCAATGCTCAGATTGATGGTGTATTTACGAGTTTTGCGTAGTGATTTGGAAAATATCAGTTTAGCAAAAGAGATTCGGACCCAACCAGCAATTTATCAAGTCGGTTTGGATTTTGTGCATATTATGGATGAGCATTTAAAAGAAATTGATGATTTTGATGTACACAATCACGTTGTCAGTTTGAATACAGAATTAACCAACCTGAAAAATTGGACTGAAGAGCAACGTGCCGATAATCGAGAAAAGGTATTGCAATACACTGCGGTCAATCAATTAAATGCAGCTACTGGATTAGAATTATTAGCAGCACAACGTTGGCTTGACCGTGTGGTTGCGCACGCACAGCGGTTGGCGAATGTTCTGGTAGAAAATTCACGTAAACCTGAATAAAAAAGAGGGCTATTTGTTTGTTATATTGCTAATAAATAGCCTAAGCAAATATGGATTTAAACTTAAGTCAGCGTATAATTTTCTAACTATTTCTTAAAGAATTCTCAAATGACACCAGCGACCAAACTTTTAAAAGCTAAGAAAATCCAGTTTTCTATTCATGAATATGAACATGATGCAAATGCCAAAAGCTTTGGATTGGAAGCTGCGGAAAAATTAGGTTTGGACGTGACTGAAGTCTTTAAGACCTTGTTAGTCAGTGATGATAAAAACTTCTTTGTTGCAATTCTTCCCGTACATCATCAATTAAATCTTAAAAAAGTGGCCGCAGCATTTTCATGTAAAAAATTGCAGATGGCAGACCCGAAGGATGCAGAACGCTTAACAGGTTATTTGGTTGGTGGAATCAGTCCGATTGGGCAGAAGAAAAAACTTAAAACAGTGATTGATCAATCAGCTCAAAAGCTAGACTACATGTATGTAAGTGGCGGTAAACGAGGTTTAGATATTGGTTTGTCTCCAGCAGATTTGGCACAAGTACTAAATGCTAGTTTCGCTAAAATTGTAGATGCTTGAATTGAGTATTCTGAGTATTTTTTACAATAAAATATAGTCCTTGTGAGCAAATAAGATAATGATTCCAAATGAAGTGCTTATTGTGAGGTAATGCCTTTACAAAATTTACAAGAGAAAGGTTGAATAAAAATATTAATAATATATTATAAAAACATATATTGTTTTGAGTTAAAAGAATGCATGATTATCTGCTGGCATTAATTGGTGGTGGGCTGCTGGGACTTGCAGTCGTGGGTTATTTATATGTCCATGGCCGTATTGCAGGTATTAGTGGCTTGCTCGCTCAGGTGTTGAATCCACAGACTTTGTTCAAAACGCCTGCACTGTGGTTTGTGTTAGGTATTTTTGTTGTGCCGTTTTTTTATGGAATTTGGGCAACTCCAGAAATTGAGCTGAATGCAAGCCCTTTAATGATGATCGTTGCGGGTTTATTGGTAGGCTTCGGTACGCGTTTAGGTTCGGGCTGTACCAGTGGTCACGGTATTTGTGGCATGAGCCGTTTGTCTAAACGCTCTATGGCTGCTACAGGTACGTTTATGTTGGCAGGTTTTATTACCGTGTACGTTATTCGCCATATCACAGGAGCATTCTAAATGAAAAACTTCTTGGCCTTCATTTTTGGTGGTATTTTTTCAATTGGACTTATGCTTTCTGGAATGTCGAATCCTGAAAAAGTTTTAAACTTCCTTGATCTTTTTGGGCTATGGGATGCGAGTCTGGCCTTTGTAATGATGGGTGCGATTGCTGTTGCATTTGTTCCATTCCAAAAATTGGTGCGTCAGCCTGAACCGAAAACATTGCTGAATGAACCGATTGAGCTACCAAAACAAACGCAGATCGATTCTAAATTGATCACTGGTAGTTTTATTTTTGGTGTGGGTTGGGGAATAGCAGGTATTTGTCCTGCGCCAAGCTTAACTTTAATTGGATTAGGCTATTATCAAGCGATCTATTTTATTATTGCCATGTTGGTGGGTATTCTAATTCATCGTAAGGTTGCAGGAGCATAAGATGCGAGCAGACATTCAGCATTTTTTTGATGAAAATACCAATACATTCAGTTATGTTGTAAGTGATCCTGCAACGCATCAATGCGCAATTATTGATAGTGTTTTGGATTATGACGCTGCATCAGCAACTACTTCAACAACGCTTGCTGATGAAATTATTGCTTATATTCGTAAAAACCAATTAACGGTTGAATGGATTTTAGAGACGCATGTGCATGCAGATCATCTGACCGCTTCACAATATTTAAAGGCTGAGTTAGGTGGCAAAATTGCCATGAGTCATAAAATTTCGATCGTGCAGGAAACATTTAGCGCCATTTATAACTTAGATATTAAATATTTTAATTCGCATCAATCGTTTGATTATTTATTTGATGACCATGAAGCATTTACTATCGGCGAGTTAAAAGCCTATAACATCCCAACACCAGGGCATACACCTGCATGTTTAAGCTATGTGATTGGTGATGCAGTTTTTGTGGGCGATACCTTATTCATGCCAGATTACGGTACGGCGCGCTGTGATTTCCCAAAAGGAAGTGCAGGGCAATTGTATGATTCTGTACAAACACTCTACGCGCTGCCTGAAGAAACTCGGGTGTTCCTATGCCATGATTATCTACCAGAGTCACGTGAAAAATATGAGCATACTACACTGATAAAAACACAGAAAATGCAGAATATTCATATTCATACAGGTGTGACCAAAGCAGAATTTATAGAGATGCGTACCAAGCGAGATGCAACTTTAAGTATGCCTAAATTGATTCTACCATCTATACAAATCAATATGGATGCTGGGAAATTTCCTGAACCTGAAGCAAATGGTATTCGCTATTTGAAATTACCTTTAAACTATTTCAAATAAATATTTAATGCAAATGCAGTGCATGTAGAGTATTGCCTAGGACTCAAAATAGCCTAAGCAATACTACAAGAGATATAAAGATAAAAGTACCTGAATAATTTGATTTTTACCCTAAAAAACCATTAAATAGATCACTACTATGTTTTCAAGTTCGGTATCCGCTTTATGTTATTAAATTATCAGATCACACAAAATCAACCTGAATCGACTGCTGTACCTTTGGTTTTTATTCATGGTTTATTTGGTAGTTTGAGTAATTTAGGCATGTTAGCGCGTGCATTTCAGGAACAACGTACAGTCATTCAATTAGATGTGCGTAATCATGGTAAATCAGCACATTGTGATGAGATGAATTATGCTGCCATGGCGCAGGATGTGTTGCAAACTTTGGATGCACTAGATATTCAGCAGTTTTCTGTAGTGGGGCATTCAATGGGAGGTAAGGTGGCGATGACTTTAGCACCACTTGCCGCTGAGCGTTTACAGCAGTTAGTTTTACTGGATATTTGTCCTTTCGCGTACCCTGAAAACCGCCATGATCAAATTTTTAAAGCACTCTTTGCTGTGCAAGATGCGCAGGTAGAAAGTCGTCAGGCAGCCATGGAAATTATGCGCCAGCATCTTAATGAAGAAATGGTGGTGCAGTTTCTAATGAAATCTTTTAGTAAAGGACAGTGGCTGTTTAATTTGAATGCTTTGCGCACTCATTATGCAGAAATTTTGTCATGGCATACGGTGCATAGTCTTGTAGATACGTTGTTTATTCGTGGTGGAAATTCACCTTATATTCAATTGCCTGAGCATTTTGCCGCAATTGAAGCACAATTCCCACATGCAAAAATTGAACAAGTGGCTCATGCGGGACATTGGTTGCATGCTGAAAAAACAGCTCAAGTATTAGAATACATGACAGAATTTTTAGATTGAGCCATTTTTGATTGCGAGCAAGTTTGAGCTTAAATTTTTAGGCCGATGCATTATAAAGGTGTGTTGGCTCTTTAGGCTGAATTTGGAATAATCCGATCAATCAATATTCGACTGAATAAAAAAGGGCTGATTTTTAGTAATCAGCCCTTTTTTGAACATAAGAAATTTAAATTTCTTATGCTTTTTCTTCTTCATTACCCGCAAGTTGCTTGAGCAAATGCTTTTCAAGGTAGTGAATATCCATTGCTTGTTTGCAGAATTTTTTATCTTGCAAAATTAGGTCTTTGTGCAAAGGAATGTTGGTTTTAATACCTGTAAGGATCGTTTCATCCAAAGCTTGACGCATACGCGCAATGCTGGTTTCACGGTCTTTACCATGCACAATCAGTTTAGCAATCATCGAATCGTAATACGGTGGAATGCTATAACCAGGATAGATATGTGAATCTACACGTACACCTGCACCGCCTGGCGCATAGAAGTGTTCAATTTTACCTGGTGAAGGCAAGAAGGTCGTTGGGTCTTCTGCGTTAATACGGCATTCAATAGCATGACCACGAATTTCAACTTGGTCTTGCTCAATTTCTAAGCCTAGACCTGCGGCAATACGCAATTGTTGTTCGATAATGTCGATGCCTGTTACCATTTCAGTCACAGGGTGCTCAACTTGAACACGTGTATTCATTTCAATGAAGAAGTATTCATCATCTTCAAATAAGAACTCAAACGTACCTGCACCACGGTATTGCATCAACTTACATGCATTTACACAGGCTTCTAAAATATCGGCGCGTGCTTGTTCTGGTAAGTTCGGTGCTGGTGCTTCTTCCAACACTTTTTGGTGACGGCGTTGTAAAGAACAGTCACGGTCATATAGGTGAATGGCATGACCATTACCATCAGCCAATACTTGTACTTCTACGTGACGCGGCTTTTGTAAGAAACGCTCCATATAGACCGTGTCATCACCAAACCACATTTCTGCATCACGCTGAGCAGCCTGAACTGATTCAAGCAGGGTGTCTACGCGCTCTACAATACGCATACCACGACCACCACCACCAGCAGCAGCTTTTACAATGAGCGGGAAACCAATTTCTTTGGCTTCAGCTAAAGCATTGTGTGGTGTGACTGCATGTGCCGAACCTGGCACTGTTGGTACACCTGCTTTACGCATTGCAGTAATTGCAGACACTTTGTTACCCATTAAGCGAATGTGCTCAGGGCGTGGACCAATGAAAATAAAACCTGAACTTTCTACAATTTCAGCAAATTCAGCATTTTCGGCAAGGAAGCCATAACCTGGGTGAATCGCGTCTGCACCTGTAATTTCTGCTGCTGTAATAATGGCAGGAATGTTGAGGTAGCTTTCACTGCTTGCACCTGCACCAATACACACTGCTTCATCACAAAAGCGTAAGTGCATCAGGTCTTTGTCGGCATCGGAATAGATACCAACGGTTTTGATTCCTAAAGTTTTGCAAGCTCGGGTGATGCGCAGGGCAATCTCACCACGGTTTGCAATTAAAACTTTTTGCAACATTGTGAATCCCCGTGGTCTTAAGCGCGGTAGCGGAAGAGTGGTTGACCAAATTGAATCACTTCGCCATTTTTAACTAAAATTTCTTCAATCACACCGCTTTGGGTTGCTTCAATTGGGTTCATGATTTTCATTGCTTCAATGATGCCCAATGTTTCGCCTGCAGATACAGTTTGACCAATTTTAACAAAAGGTGATTCACCTGGGCTTGGCGCTGCATAGAACACACCAACCATTGGTGAAGTTTCAACTGCACCACGTGGTGAAGATTTTGGTGCTGATGGTACATCTGCTGCAGAAACAGGCATCGCAGGAACTGCTGCCGCTACTACTGGACTGCGACGAGTTAATGCAATCGACTGATCGCCTTCTTTAACTTCAATCGCTTGTAAGTCAGATTCAATCATCAAGTCGATGAGTTTCTTGATTTTACGAATATCCATGGACAGTATTCCTAGTTTAAGATTGTGTAGTAGGTTGAATTTTTTCAAGAACAAAGTCGAGTGCTGCGGCATAGCCTTTAGCGCCTAAACCACAAATCACTCCAATGGCTTTGTCTGATAAATATGAATGATGTCTAAATGCCTCACGTGCATGCACATTTGACAAATGAACTTCAATAAAGGGAATTGCAACACCCAGTAATGCATCACGTACCGCAACAGAGGTATGTGTCAATGCGGCTGGGTTAATAATGATATATTGTGTGCCATCTAACGCGGCTTGGTGAATTCGGTCTACAATTGCGCCTTCCCAATTACTTTGGAAAGTATCGAGAGAAATTGATGCTTTTTGCGCTTGTGAAATGAGCTGTTGATTTATATCCTCAAGAGTGAGGTAACCATAAACTTCGGGTTCACGCTTTCCTAGCAAATTTAGATTCGGTCCATGAATAACCAAAATGGTCGAACTCATTCCGCTTGCTCCAATAAATAATTGCAATAATACTTTGCAAGATGTCTGCAAAGTTTGCTAATTATGGCATAAAATTCCACATTTTTTTTGTAATTTGTTTAATTTGACGTAGAAAGCGTGTGCCAAAATGAGGCTCTATAATGAAAACTTTGCAGGGAATTCGCAATGTTAAAAAATTACATTTTTAGTTTTTTTTGCTGATTTTAATATTCTAAAACAACTGACAAAATCTATTCATTTGTTTTCTGTAACTGCTGATCAAGTGAATCGCTTAAGCTAGATTGATCAGGAATGCCAAAGCCAGAAAACAACAAGCATGCAAACCATTTTTCTTTATAGCATGATATTTCAATGCAGTTTATAAAATGTACTTGCTTGGCTTTTTCATGTCGCTCAAAGTTAAGTGTGGTCTAAGCCTTAGTCTATAACTTGATACATGCTTGAATCATCATACAATCTGCCATGTATGTACTAAGAGATAATTTCTGTTTCTGTCACTTAAAAAAATATTAACTTTATTTAAATAAAACATCACTTTAAATAGAATAGAGTGTGAATTGTGTTTGTATGTCTTTCTAAGGTGAAGTAGATGAACTTGCCTTGACGGATATAGCTTGAAGGATGCCTTGTCGGTTTAATAGCCAAAGTAAATGAGTAAAGGATGACTCTTAAAATCTAATCCCTGAACTAAATGCCTGTACATTCATGTGGGGTAAAAATACAGCGTTGCATCTCATCTTAGAAAGACGATGAATATTTAAGCTAGTTTTGCCTGCCAATGCTGTTTTGTTAAAAAGTTTGCAGTATTTTCATCATTGAGAAAATTTTAGAAGGCATTGACCTTTTCTTTCAAAAATAACCCTAAAAATGTCTCTGAAGCAAACTTGAGCAAAGGGTTTGGTATTGGCAAAAGTTAAATGATCTGATCATAAAACAGGTATTTTTTGTTGTGAAAGCCCACAAATACTTAGCCTACTTGCTGAATCTCTGCTGCAGAAGGTGATGTATCAAAATTGACAATCACTTTTAAACCTTGTGGTTGGTTTAGCTCAAAGTCGATACTATAGCCGTATTGTTCCAACAAGACTTTCACCAATGTTAAGCCCAAGCCATAACCTTGTTGATGTGCCGATTTTCGCCAAAAGCGCTGTGCTAAAACGCTCAGGTCTTCTTCACTTAAGTTTTTACCTAAATCAGTAATGAACAATTGCTTACCTTGCATATAGATGTGGATGCTTGGCGTGTCTTGCGTGTGTATGTATGCATTCTGAATCAGGTTTTTAAGTACCATGTGCAGGGCAGTTGTAGGAATTTCAATCTGCTGCATTAAGCTTGACCAGTCAATTTGTAGTTGTTGCGAGGCATGTGGATACGCGCTATCTAATTCACTGATTACAGTCTTTAAAACTTGATGAAGAGCGGATGGTGTTTTGGATAATTGCACTCCTGCTTCAGTTTGGCTGAGCAATAACAATTGCTCCAATAGTTGTTGATAGCGCTGAATGCTGTGTTCTGCATGTTTCAAATTGTCGATTACTTTAGCCCTGTCAGATGGTGATGTACTCTGATTCAACATTAACTGGCTGAGTTGCACATGGGTCTTAATAGCAGTCAACGGCGTGCGCAGTTCATGGGCAGCAAATGCACTAAAGTTTTTCTCATGTTCTAGACTTTTATGCAGACGTTCAATCAACATCAATAAGTTATCTACAAAAGGTTGAATCTCTTTCGGAATTTTTTGTGATTTCAATTCAATCAAATAACGTGAGGCCTCATCTAAAGACTGTTTTTTCTGAATTAAATGTCGGGTCATTTGATCTAGTGGCAGGAATTCTAGGCGAATAATCCATAAAATCAGTAAAATACAAATAATTAAAGTAAGCAGTAAGGGAATCAGCACAGATTGTAAAATTTGTTTGAGTAGGTTTTGGCGTAACTCAATTTTTTCGGCAACCACCACTTGCACTTCACCTTCACGTAGTACATAACTGCGCCATTGCAGTCCATTTTCTTGCCAAGTACTAAAACCAACCTGTTGATTGCGCAAATTTTTTGGTGCGCCTTGAGTACGTGCAATGACGTGTTGAGGGAGTGAAATATCAGCACGGAAAATGGACACTTCACAGGCGATTAAACTGTGCAGCAGTGCATTTTCAGATTCTGCATGTAAACTTTCTGTAAGTTGCTGAAGGGGGAGTTGCTGAATTAAGCGGGCGACCATACGCGCTGAGGTAGACAGCCGTTCATCAAGCGTATTTTGTAAACGCTGTTCTAAGTCATGGTATAGCCATGCAAAGACAATCACCCACAGCAGAATAAAAGCACAGCTAATGGTAGAAACCAAACGCCACTTCAGGCTGTAGTTTTTCATGTCAGCAACTCAGGTTTAAAAATGTAGCCAACCCCGCGTATCGTCTGAATAAAATCGGGGTGGATTTTATGCCGTAAATGATAAATATGGACGTTTAAGGCATTACTTTCGATGCTGTCTTGAAAACCATAGACTTTATCAATCAGTTCTTCATTTTTTAAGATTTGGTTCGGATGCCGCAAGAAAGTTTCCAACAAACTATATTCACGGCGTGACAAAGGAATCGCTTGATCATGCCAATGTACTTCCTGAGTATCCAAATTGATATTTAAATGACCGCTTTGCAACTGGTTAGACGAATAACCACGGTGACGGCGGCTGAGTGCATAAACACGAGCAATCAGTTCATTCAGTTCAAAAGGTTTAGTCAAATAGTCATCTGCACCTAAATTCAAAGCTTGTACGCAGTCTTGGGTATGATCACGCGCTGTTAAGACCAGCACTGGTAAATGTATGCCATTTTTACGCCAGTTTTCGAGTAACTGTAAGCCATCTTGGTCGGGTAGTCCTAAATCGAGCAGGCACAAGTCTACAGCACTGTTACGAATTAAATAGTCGGCATCGCGTGCAGTACTGACATGCTCGACTGAAATACTTAAATATTCGAGTGCTGCCACAATACCTTGGGCAATATAAGGATCATCTTCCACCAAAACAACGAACATATTTGCTCCCATGCTGTGCTTATAGTTTACAAAGAAAAATCTTTGTTAATGTTCTCTTAATCTACACTTCACGATAATACAGACAGTTTTTTAATATTTAGTATAAACGCATGGTATTTGTTCGAGTCATTGCTTTTTTTATTTTGAGCCTGTGTGCAGTGTGGGCCAATGCTGCCAATGAATTTTTAGCGCCCGATCAGGCGTTTAAGTTTCAGGCGACTTCCTTGTCTGAACAAACGGTTGAATTAAAATGGGATGTTGCACCGCATTATTATTTATATCACGATCAATTCAAAGTCAGCCAAGCACAAAAGCCATTCAGCTTTAAATTGCCTGCAGGGCAAGAAAAAGATGATCCAACTTTTGGATTAACACGTGTGCATTATGGGCAAGTGACTACACAAATTCAGGTCAAGCCCAATCAGCAGTATCAAATTACATGGCAAGGTTGTGCTGAAGATGGTTTGTGCTATCCCATACAGCGTCAAAGCATTCAAACCGATGCCGATGGCTTATTGCCACAGCATAATTTGAGTTCAGCTAAAGGAAATTTGCTTCAGCAATTGAGTCAAAATAACCAAGCCACGTTAAATAGTCACCCTGCTGATACAGATAAAAGTCAAACCTCAACCAATACTCAAAAACAAGAAAAGGCTGCTTTAAATACAGAGACGACAAAAGCACTCCAACAAGATCAGAAAGCAACAGCAAAGACACCGCAGACTGAGGGGGAAAATGCCGTTGCTGAACAAAATACTACAAATACAAATGGCGTGATCGACACAGTTGAGGATGCGAAGCCTTCTGGTGTTGTAGTGTTTGAAAACTCAAATACGACAGATGCAACTGCCAACTCAACGAATACTGAAACAGCAAGCAGTAGCAGTCTGAATCAGCAATGGAACAATGATCAATTTTTCTTGAACTTATTGTCAGGGCAAGGATTATTGCTAAATGCCTTTATATTTTTAGGTTTTGGGGTATTACTGGCTTTTTTACCATGTTCATTACCACTCATTCCAATTCTTTCTGGAATTTTGGTGCAGCGCAACACTGGCTATAAAGCTGCAGCAATTGCGATCACTTTTGTGGTGAGTATGGCATTGGTCTATGGTGTTATGGGCGTTGTCGCATCTCAAATTGGCTATAGCGTACAGCGCTGGTTTCAAAACCCTGTGGTAATTGCAGTTTTTGCCATGCTATTTGTGGTGTTTGCTTTAAACCTGTTCGGCTTGTATCAATTGTCATTACCACAAGCAGTGTTGCAGCGTTTAGACCGAATTCAGCAATATCAAAAAGGCGGCACTTTATTCAGTGCAGCAGTTATGGGTGTTATTTCTGCACTAATTGTTGGGCCATGTATGAGTGCGCCTTTGGCAGGTGCCTTGTTGTATGTGTCGCATTTGGATCAAGCAGCATTGGGTGGTTTATATCTATTCCTGCTTGGTTTAGGTATGGGAATTCCTTTACTGATTGCGAGCATTTTTGGTGCCAAATACTTACCAAAACCAGGTTTGTGGATGGAACGTCTAAAATTTAGCTTTGGCTTTATTATGTTGGCGATGGCCTTATATTTCGCCCGTCCTTTACTGGCAACCACTTGGTACTATGTTGCTTTTGCTATGGTGTTATTTACCTTTGCTGCGTACCTGATTGCAATTTTGCGCCATGTGATGCATCGCCCACATCGTTTTTCATTATTGGCTTTGTCTGCCGTGATTGCCAGCAGTGGAATTTGGCATGTTAATCAGAGTATTGCCAGTGTCAATGCGCAGGTACAGGCCAATCAATTGCAAAACTGGATAAAGGTACAAACTGAACAAGAGCTGAATGCAGCGTTGGCTGCATACGCCAATCAAAATATTGTGATTGATGTCTATGCAGATTGGTGTGTGGCGTGTCAGCCCATTGAGCGTGATGTGATTCCACGTACTGACGTGCAGGATGCGCTTAAAAATGTAGTGCGGATTAAACTTGATTTAACTGAGCAGCATCCTTCACAAGATGCCTTACTGAAAAAATGGCAAATTTTAGGCCCACCAACTATGCTGTTTTTAGGCGCACAACAGCAAGAACAGCGTGACTTGCGTTTAACAGGTACATTTAATGCTCCACAACTGATTCAGAATATTCACCAATTGTCTGAGGTTAGCCCATGATTCAAACTGCAGCCTTGCATTTAGGTGTATTTATGATTCCATGGCCATTGGTTTTTCTGCTATTGGGGCTAGTTGTAGTCTTTATTGTCGGCAAATTTTTTCAGCGCCGTTATACATGGGATGTACAAACTTGGGCACGCTATCAGGATGCATTGTGGAATGCACTTTGGATAGGTGCCTTAGTTGGGCGGACCGTTTTTGTATTGCAGCATTATGAGCTGTATTTTGCTAACCCGATTGATATTTTAAAAATTCAGGACAAAGGCTTTCATCTGATTGCTGCAGTCGTGGCAGGTGTGGCGTGGTTTGTTTGGAAAAACCGTAGCATTCAGCGTGTGGTTTTGGCATGGGCAGTAGCGCTATTTATTGCAGTACAGGCATTAGGTTGGAGTTTGATTCAACCGTTGCAAACACAGCATGCTTATCCAAATCTGGTACTGCATAACTTGCAGCAACAACCACAAGATTTAGCCCAGTTTTCAGGTCAGCCGACAGTCATTAACTTATGGGCAACGTGGTGTCCGACTTGTCACCGTGAAATGCCTGTGATGCAACAAGCACAGCAAGATTTTCCTCAAATCAATTTTGTATTTGCCAATCAGGGAGAGTCTGCAGCAGAGATTCAAGCCTATTTGCAGAAACATCAGTTTCGGTTTGAACATTTGCTGCTAGACCCTGCAGGTGCATTAGGGCAACACTTTAATATGTTTGGTTTACCAAGCACCTTATTTTTTAATGCGCAAGGTGAATTAGTCGACCATCATATGGGTGAATTGACCAAACCGATGCTGCAGCATTACCTAAAAAAGATACAAACAAATCCATAAAGACGATTTTATCTATCTCAAAGAAAAACCGCCGTGAACCCAAAATTAAGGATCGTAAATATGACATCTATTTTAACCAACAACATGCTGAAACTGGCGATAGGCATGAGTCTTGCCAGTAGCGTGAGTATGCTGCAGGCACAAGACAACTTAAAACAGCACATTGAAAAAGAAGGGTTTAAGTTTGTGCAGCAAATTCAGGCACCTGCACAAATGACAGGTTGGGCAGGGCACATTGAGCAAAGCCCTGCAACGGTGTTTATTTCCAATGATCAGAAATACTATATTGTGGGCACTTTGTTTGATGCTCAAGGCAATAATTTAACGGTGGATGCTTTAGATCGCTATGTGAAAAAGTCGGTACTAGAAGATGTGTGGCAAAGTCTGGAGCATGCAACGTGGATTCAGGATGGACAAACCAGTGCTGAAAAAATTGTTTATGTGTTTTCAGACCCAAATTGTCCGTATTGCCATAGCTTTTGGAAACAGGCACGTCCGTGGGTAGAGTCTGGCAAAGTTCAGCTGAGACACATAATTGTGGCAGTGATTCGCCCTGAAAGCAAAGGGCAGGCAGCCACCTTGTTGATGGCGAAAAATCCACAGCAGACCTTTAATGAATTTCATCGTCAATACGGTCAAAAGAAATTAATTGAACAAAAAAATGTGCCTGTGCATGTTGAAAAAACTTTAGAACAGAATCAGGCGTTGATGGATAGATACGAACTATTTGCCACACCTGTTGTACTTTGGAAAAATAAACAGGGCGAATTGCAGTCCGTACAAGGGATGCCTAAATCTTTAAAAGATGTGTTTGAGTGATTTTTAAAATACCTAAGCAAAATATTGATATTGAAAGTCCCTTCTCCCTGCGGGATGAGGAATACATTCCGCAAGAGGATGAGGGCTGAACTATGGACTTTAAGAGGATTTATAAAAGAACTCTAATTGAATTGGAGCAAGCCTTTTTTATGTAAAGATTCAGACTTTTATTTCTGAATACGAATCGCAAATTGAATCACGTGAGATTTGCCCTGATGCAGTTTGCCTTCTGAGCGTTCTACATCGCCCACAAAGAAATGAATCAGATGATCGTGTTTAAAATGGCTTAAAAACTGGATAGGATCATACAGCATTTCTAATGCACGTGGGCCGCCCGTTTTATATTCCAGCTGACTGATTGAGTACAGCTCACCTACAAATAAACCGCCGTTGACCAATGTTTCACGCACTCCATTTAACACTTTTTGCTGTGTTTCAGGGTTAAAGTGGCCAAATACACATATCACGTTGTCATATTGATTGGCTTGCCAATTTACCTGACTTAAATCTTGCTTCTGGGTATTCAGACTTAGACCACGTTGCTGGGCATAGCCTTGGGCTTTATCTAAAGCAACTTGTGAATAGTCCCACAAATCTGCTTCAAAAGTTTGTCCCTTCGTTTGTGCTAACGCAGCCAAATATAACAAGTTACGTCCTTCACCTTCGGCTAAGCCCAAAGTTTTGCCTTGAATTGGCAGCTTTTGTGTAATCTCCTGAATGAAGGCATTGGCTTGTTCACCATAAATATGATCATGTTGGCTGTAGCGTTCATCCCATTCATTATGGATATTTGACATAGTTTTAACTCAGCTTAAATACTTAGATAAGGTTACTCGGCAGTAGATGGGGAAAACTCTTTAAAAGCAGCCACAGCGTTCGCAGCATACATCAGCGATGGACCACCACCCATATAAACAGCAATACCTAAAATTTCATTCAGTTCTTCAAAAGTCATGCCCATTTTGACCAAGGTTCTGACGTGAAAACCAATACAACCATCACAGCGTTGCGCAACACCAATAGCAAGGGCAATAAATTCTTTGGTTTTGGCATCAATTACGCCATCTTTCATGGCAACTTGAGACAGTGCGTTGAAGTTTTTGAGTAAATCTGGAGATTGCTCTTTCATAGATTTGATATTTGACGAGATTTCGGCAGTGAGTTCGGTATATTTCATGTTGTTTCACCATCTAGCAGCATAGATTATGAATATAATATATCATATATTTAAATATATTATGTTTATATATATTAAAATACAGCTTGAGGTAAATCCAGTAAAACTACATATACAGCATTACCAATTGTTATAAATCTCTTTATAATGTTGCGCATATTCGGGAGTTCACTGTAGGGTCGTACAGTATTAATTTATAACTCCCATCCGCATTGTTTAAGTCAATTTCTCCTCCGTGATTCGGCTTATAAATCAATATTTAAAAATTGTGTGTCTGATCAGGCACATACAGCGCTAGGTGTGCCAGCATGGAAATTAAAGTCAATTATCTTGACAATCTTCGTCTTGAAGCCAAATTTGACGATTTTACGGTAATTGCCGATCAGCCTATCCGTTATAAAGGCGATGGCTCTGCACCAGGGCCATTTGATTACTTTCTGGCATCTTCTGCTTTATGTGCAGCGTATTTTGTAAAAGTTTATTGCCAGTCACGTGATATTCCGACTGATAACATTCGTTTATCGCAAAACAATATTGTCGATCCTGAAAACCGTTATAAACAAATTTTTAAAATTCAGGTGGAATTACCTGCAGATATTTCTGAAAAAGACCGTCAGGGTATTTTACGTTCCATTGATCGTTGTACTGTTAAAAAAGTGGTACAGACTGGCCCTGAGTTTGTGATTGAGCAAGTCGAAAGTATTGATGCCGATGCACAGGCTTTATTGATGCCGAACCTGACTTCAGCTCAAGCCACGTATATTGCAGGCAAGGATTTACCTTTAGAAGAAACCATTGCCAATATGTCAGGTATTCTGGCAGGTTTAGGCATGAAAATTGAGATCGCTTCATGGCGTAATATTGTACCGAATGTCTGGTCATTGCATATCCGTGATGCACAATCGCCAATGTGTTTTACCAACGGTAAAGGGGCAACTAAAGAAAGTGCACTTGCCTCTGCATTGGGTGAATTCATTGAACGTCTGAACTGCAACTTCTTCTATAACGACCAATTTTGGGGCGAAGAAATTGCCAATGCTGAGTTCGTACATTATCCCAATGAAAAATGGTTTAAACCTGGGCCAAATGGCGAATTGCCTGCAGAAGTTTTAGATGAATATTGCCTAGAAATTTATGATCCTGAAGATGAATTGCTTGGTACGCATTTATATGACACCAACTCAGGTAATACAGAACGTGGTATTTGTTCATTGCCTTTTGTCCGTCAGTCAGATGGCGAGACTGTATATTTTCCATCGAATTTGATTGAAAACCTGTATTTAAGTAATGGGATGAGTGCAGGCAACACGCTTGCAGAAGCTCAGGTGCAGTGCCTGTCTGAAATTTTTGAGCGTGCAGTGAAGCGTGAGATTATTCAGGAAGAAATGAGCCTGCCTGATGTGCCACAAGAAGTATTGGCAAAATACCCAAGTATTGTTGCTGGCATTCAGGCGCTAGAAGAGCAAGGTTTCCCTGTATTAGTCAAAGATGCTTCATTGGGTGGCCAGTTCCCAGTAATGTGTGTGACCTTAATGAACCCACGTACAGGCGGTGTATTTGCTTCGTTTGGTGCACATCCTAATTTTAAAGTAGCTTTAGAGCGTAGCTTGACCGAATTATTGCAAGGGCGCAGTTTTGAAGGTCTGAATGACTTGCCACAACCAACGTTTAGCAGCAATGCAGTTACAGAGCCAAATAACTATGTTGAACATTTCATTGACTCAAGTGGTGTGGTGTCTTGGCGTTTCTTTAGTGCGCAGGCAGATTTTGAGTTTGTGGAGTGGGATTTCACCAACAATGGTCAATACAGCAACGTAGAAGAAGCTGAGGCTTTATTTACGATTCTGAAAGATTTGGGCAAAGAATCCTATATGGCGGTATATGAACACTTAGGTGCTACTGCTTGCCGAATCTTAGTGCCAGATTATTCAGAAGTGTATTTGGTGGAGGACTTGATTTGGGATAACACCAATAAAGCCTTGCTTTACCGTGAAGATATTTTGAATTTACACCGTTTGGATGACGCCCAACTTGAAGCCTTGGTTGAGCGTTTGGAAGAATGTGAGTTGGATGACTATACCGAAATTAAAACCCTGATTGGTATTGAGTTTGATGACAATACAGTTTGGGGACAACTGACCATCCTTGAATTAAAGTTGTTGATTTATCTAGCATTAGAACAGTTTGAAGAAGCTAAAGATTTGGTCGAAGCATTTTTACAATACAACACCAATACCGTAGAACGTGGCTTGTTCTATCAATGTATGAATGTCGTGCTTGAAGTCATTTTAGATGATGAAATGGATATCGCTGATTATGCAGTTAATTTCCGCCGTATGTTTGGCAATGAACGCATGGATGCAGTCATGGGCTCAGTTGAAGGCACAGTACGTTTCTATGGTTTAACTGAAACCAATATGCAACTTGAAGGCTTAGATCGTCATTTACGTTTGATTGAAAGCTACAAAAAACTGCATAAAGCACGAGCTAAGTTTGTCGGACTAAACAAAGGCTAATCTTGCTTAAGCCAGTACGCTCATCTAAATAAGCATCGCAAAAAGATGTTTGTTTGGATGAGCAGTTTTATGAATATCTTTTCTGTACAACTGAAGCAGATCTAGACACTATCAAAGACGAATCAGATAACAACTAAAAAAGCACTAATCGCCAAGTGCCAATAAGCCTTCCCAGCTAAAATAATTAGGACTTAGTTTGCTGCGATTCATAGCCCATGTACGGTCTTGCAATTTACATGCACCAATGGCAAGTTTTTGTGTGCCAAACTTATTTTTAACGCTATCTAGCACTTGTTGTAAGTGTTCCTGCTTTTCAATCTGTTCTGTATCTGCAAGTAAGTCGTGAATATAGCCTTGTTTTGGCTCAATTCCCGTTAGAATCACACCACACTTTTTAAAGGCAATACCTTCCTGAAATAGGGTAGAGATATGCTTCATGATGGCTTTGTTCATGATTAAGGCAGAATCTGTTGGCTCATTAAAGGCAATGGTCACCGATTGATTGTAAAAAGCTTGGTGCTGATCAAAACGACTGGATTGCGCAAAAATAATCATACAGGAACATAAGCTTTTTTCTGTTCTAAGCCTTTGCACAGCAGATTGTAAATAATCGCTCAGTGCTTCCGAAAGTGCATGAATGTCGGTGACTCGTTGTCCAAAAGAACGTGAGCTGATGATTTGCTGTTTACTGGCTGTGGTTTGTTCCAGTTCAATACACGGCGTACCTGTTAGCTCCAATATGGTTTTTTTCATTAAAATTGAAAATTTACGTTCCATGTGTTCAGGATCACTGATCGCTAAATCAAATACAGAATGAATCTTTAAAGCATGCAGTTTTTTTGCAAGTTTTCGGCCCACGCCCCAGACTTCATCAACATCAATGAGTTGAAATAAGGCTTCTTTGCTACATAAATCCATATCTATTAAATTGCACACGCCGTTGAAATAGCTATTTTTCTTGGCAATATGATTGGCCAGTTTTGCTTCAGTTTTACTGTGACCGATACCCACACAGACAGGTAGAGCCAGCCATTTCCATAAAGTTGCTTTAATTTCTTGTGCCAATTCATTTAAATCGGTTTGAGAATACGAACTCAGTTCAATAAAGGTTTCATCAATTGAATAAATTTCAATGTCTTTGGCACTAACAAACTGTTGAATCGTATTATTAAAACGTCTGGACATTTCTGCATAGAGAGCATAGTTACTCGAAAAGACGGCAATATTGTGTTGTTTGATCTGCTCTTGAATTTGATAAAAAGGCACAGCCATTTTTATACCGAGTTGTTTGGCTTCTTCGGAACGTGACACCACACAACTATCGTTATTGGACAAGACCACCACTGGACGATGATTCAGATGTGGTTGAAACAGCCGTTCACAGCTCACATAACAATTATTAATGTCAATGAGCGCAAAAATTTGCTTTAAAGGTTTCATGAATATTCTGCTTATTTGGCTTTTATTATGGTGTGCGGGTTTAAGCCATCAGGTTTTTTAAGTTCCAAGTCACCACGGCAAAGACTTCAAACGTTTGCCCATCTTTCAAATAAATACTGTCATAGTCAGGGCTTTCAGCTTTGAGCCAAGCATCAGGCAAAGTAGCAGGGTCGTAGTCTTCACCAAAATGTTCCACCAACTCACTTTTGGACATTTTGGCGGTAATCATCAAGCGTTTAATGGTTAAGTCTTTTTGGTCAATTAGGGCCACTACAATGCTGCGGTGTTTGGCTTCTTTGCTGCGATCTACCAATACAATATCGCCGTATTCAAGCCCGGCATTAATCATAGATGTGGTGCGTACCACATTTAAAAAGGTCGCATTTTCATTGGAAATTAGATACTCATTCAGATCAATATTTTTATCAATATAGTCTTGGGCAGGAGAGGGAAAGCCTGCAGGAATGGATTCGACGGCAACTGGAAGCGGTAAAACGGTACGTTTGCAAACAGGCTGAAAGTCTTGTTTATTCAGCAGTTCCATCTGCTCTAGAATGGAGTTTAAGGTTGGGCTAGGCTTGCCTTCAGTACCCATAATTTTTTGTAATGACGACCAAGCAGCATCAGAGAAGTAAATAGGTAACTTCTTGGACATGAGATGACTCCTACGCAACAAGGCGTGTTTGAAGTGTAATTTGATGTGTTGATAGCATAACTGAAATTGTGATCAAGATTCAATCTGATTAGGTGATTCGCCACTGAATAGAAATGAACTCTACTTTTGCATAGCTATACAAACATAGGGCTTTCCGTTAGGATTTTTCTATCGCAGCAGTAAATTTAGAGATGAGTATGCATATTGTTGAAGACATTTATTTAACGAAAGAAGAAGTTGAATCTTTACTGTTGGGATTAATCAATTCACAACTTGAACCTGAGTTTTTAATGCAGGATTTCATTAAACATCAGGTGTTCTCTTTGGCTGAATATTTTAAACAAAACTCCGAACATGAAATTGACTTTGCACAGATCAGTTGTCCGATCAAAGTCAGAGCGGAATACCAAAATCATCGTTTAAAACGTCAATTTTTAGTTGAGTTTCATCTCACCACAACACCTTTTTTTAATTATGAGCCTGAAGAAAATAGTGTGACCTATTCTTATATGATGAAAGATTTTTATCTGACCGATATTATTTTCTATGATGCTTATACGGGTGAAAATTTACAGGCTTGGATGCAAAAAAGATTTGTGATTTTACAAGGTGAGCGTGAAATAGAGGTGAACTCATTGTCATGGTATGCAGATTACAATTTACCGCAAGTCACGCAAAATATGGTGTCTTTTGTGAGTGAAGCGGCTTATGACACTGGTTTAGATCAGATTATAGACGACGTCAATTTACGCTTGCAGCAGGCAAAGATCGTGAATTAATTTGGAGTGCATCCATCTAAAAGTAGTTATTTTGGATGGATTATAGGGAATATACGATTGCACAATGCTGATCAGGTTTAGGAATATCTCAAATGACCACAATCACGCATGATTTAGGTCATGGCATGGGGAGCGACTGGGAAAATAAAGATTGGGCCCATATTACAGTTCCAGAATTACACCGCCTGCAACTGCATTACCCACGTTTGCAAGGTAACGTTCAAATTCTGTGGTGTAGTCCACGTCCATTTTCTTCTGCGGTACTGGTTGAAGTTACGCAGGTTTTATCTAACACGGGTCAAATAAATCTTCACTCATATTTCATTAAGCGTAGCCATCGTTCATTTCGCAATGCTCAAGATATTTTGCAAGAGCATGCCTTCCTGCAACATTTAGCCAGTAAAGACATTCCAGTTGCCACATTGATTGCCTCAAATTGCGGCCTGACAGCTTTAGAGATGGGGGATTGGACGTATGAGGTCTATGAAAAAGCAGTAGGCTTTGATTTATATGTCGATCAGCAATCTTGGACTCCTTTTTTCTATACCGAGCATGCAGCCAAAGTTGGAAGTTTACTTGCTAAACTGCATATCGCCATGCAGGATTTTCCTGAGTTACACGGCAGATCGGCTCGTTATTTGGTCTCGAATCAGCAGCTTTTAGAAAGTGAAAGTATTGTAACGGCTATTCAGCAACGTATTGATAATAGCCCTGAATTGAGTCGTTATTTTGCCGATAAAAACTTAGATGCTGTTTTTTTAGAGCGCATATTCCAGACACATCGTAAAATTAAGCATGTATTGCAGCAGGCGACTAAAATTTGGACACATAATGATTTGCATGCTTCCAATTTGTTTTGGTCTACGCAAAGTGCCGATGCCAATATTACAGCGGTGATTGATTTTGGCTTGTCAGATCGAAATTCAGCGCTTTATGACCTTGCCATAACGATTGAGCGTAACTTTGTAGATTGGCTAGCCTTAGCACATACATCACAACTAAAGATTGATGAAGCGGGTTTGAGTGCATTTTTACAGGCTTATTTTGCCGAACAGCATCCACAACAAGACTTTAGCATTTTGCCCGAACTGCTCAAAATCGTACATTTGGATTTTGCATTTTCAGAGCTTGAGTATTTTATTGGAATTACCAAAAACCAAAAACATGCAGATGCGGCTTATTATGATTGGATTATTGGGCATGTAGATTGGTTTTATTCAGAACAAGGGCAGCAATTTACCCAGACTTTAACTCGATTAATTCAACGCGAATTGTCATAATCTGCGCCTATCAAATGCCTCAAGTATCACCACCCATTTTTATGCAAGGTTTCGTATGTACAATCGTAAATTCAAACAGAATGTATTAACTACGTCTTTAAAAACTATCATTCTGTCACCGCTTTGTTTGACACCTCTGGTTTATGCTGAAAATGGTGTGCAACAGCTCGATACGATTGTCATTACAGCCGATGAATCAACGCCGTACTTTAGCTCTACAGTAAAAATTGAAGGTTTAGGCACAGATCGTCTACAAAAAGCACATGCCTCTATTTCTGTTGTCACTGCAGATGTAATTGCCGATCAACAAGCACGAGTATTGAGTGATGTCATTAAAAATGATGCGTCTGTGGGCGATGGTTATGCTGCGATTGGTTACTATCCCAACTTTGTATCACGTGGCTTTGCACTCGATTTAGCATCAAGTTATTTAGTGAATGGCAATGTGATACGTGGTGAACAAAACGTCGCACTTGAAAATAAAGAACGTGTGGAAATTTTAAAGGGTATTTCTGCAATTCAAAGTGGTATGTCTACACCGGGCGGCGTGGTCAATTATGTCACTAAGTGACCTAAAGATATTCAGGCACTTAACTTTTCTGCAGATGAACATGGGCAGTTTGCAGTCGCAGGGGATGTGGGAGGATTTTGGGGGAAAGATCAACAATTTGGCTATCGCATCAATTTAGTCAATGAACAGATTGATTCTTATGTCGATCATGTAGATGGCGAGCGTTATTTGGCGGCATTAGCACTGGACTGGAAAGCTACAGCACAATCCAAATTCGAGTTTGATCTTGAAGCACAGCGTTCAGAACAAAAATCTGTACCAGGTTATCAATTACTTGATGGCAAAGTACCACAAAACGTGAAATGGGAGCGTTTGCTGGGTTACCAAAGTTGGGGCAAGCCTGTCACAATTGACAGCCTAAATAGCAGTTTAAAATACAACTATACGTTTAATGATGACTGGAATTTAGGATTGGTTGCCTCGCATAGCAAATCTAAAGTGGATGATTATTCAATATTTCCTTTTGGTTATTACCGAGATGGATGTTTGGAAGCATATTCGTGCAACACATTTGGTGCGCAGGGAGAATATGACCTTTATGACTACCAAAACCCAAATGACACATTTAAAACCAATCAATTTAAAATAAAGTTAGATGGCTTGGTCAATACCGATTGGGCAAAGCATCATCTTAGTTTTGATTTGACTCAAACAGATAAATCTAGACATCACTACACAGGTATATATCAATACGTAAATTCAACAGATTATGTAGGTAATATTTACCAAGATAGCTATGATAGGATTCGTGAAGAAGGAGATCTTGGTCCTTATTTTAAAGCTTTGGATAGTAAGCAAACTGCTTTTACGGTTATAGATCGCATTGAATGGAATGAGCAATGGTCTACTTTGATGGGCGGGAAATGGATCGAGCTTGATGAGCAAGCTTATAATGAAACCGAACAAGTCCGTGATACGGATTTAGGCAAATTTCTACCACAATTTGCAGTAAGTTATAGCCCAACGGAATCAACAACTGTGTATGCTTCTTATGCAAAAGGGCTGTCAGATGGAAAAACTGCACCTTGGTTTGCAGAAAATAGTGCAGATACATTAGCACCTATCCATTCTGAACAATATGAAATTGGCTTAAAACAACAGATTCATAACTTTTTATTGACGGCAGCTATTTTTGATTTACGTCAAGACAATCAATACTCTAAGCCGATCTCAGATAAGCGTTATTTTGTTCAAGAAGGTGAGCAACACAGTCTAGGCTTAGAATTAGGACTAAGTGGAGAATTAAGCGATTATTTAGCACTTAGCTCATCTTTAGCATTGACTAGAGCTCGTTTGGATGATGTTGAAGCGGTTGAATATGGCAATCATCAAGCGCAAAATGTACCTAAAATTCGTTTTGCAACGCATCTGACTTATCAAGTACCGACTATTGAAGGTTTTAGAGTACTTGCGGGTGGTCAGTATAGTTCGAGCAAATATGCCAATAAACAAGGTACTGCAAAAGTGAGTGGTTATAGCGTCTTTGATTTAGGCGCTGCTTATCAATTTAAGTTAAATACAACCGATGCGCAGTTACGTTTCAATATCAATAATTTATTGAACAAAAAATACTGGCGTGATGCAGGTGAATTCTATGGCGATGATTATTTATTCTTAGGTGCGCCACGTACAGCAACTTTTTCTTTAAATCTGAATTTCTAAATCTGTCGTATAAAAGCGAAAGAGATTTAGATAGAAAAATAAGTGAAACCCTGATTTTGATTGAAAATTAGTCAAAATTAGGGTTGGGTTAAGATTATAATGCAGCTCACTCAGTTTAATTTAGATCATTTAGATAAGACTTCACTAGATCAACAAGATATTGAATATAAAGAAATTGTTGACTATGAAATAGTCAGAGAAAGTATTTGTAGCTTGATATTCAAATTGAGTAGACAGGCTAAATTAGCTGATCCTGAACAACAAGTTGTATTTCAAAAAAATATAGATAAACTCGTCTACATCAGAGATCATTTGCAAATTCACGATAAAGCATCCATTCAAAACATCATGTCTGAGATTAAATCTCATCAATAACGATATACATGAGTAAGCATCCGGCTAACACAGCCTTACCAAGCGATCCTATAAGCCTTAATTTAGTTCCCACCTAAAAACAAGTGGGGACTTAATCCATGAACATGGATATATATTCAGCAACACCTCCTGTTGCTAAAAAACGCCGAAAATACAGCAAAGAATTCAAACTCAGTATTGTCAATGCCTGTAAAAATCCTAATACCTCGATCGCTTCGGTCGCACTGCAACATAGTATTAATGTAAGCGTCCGCTGAACACACCTTCTGAATTCATCCTATAAGCCTTAATTTAGTCCCCACTTAGAAACAAGTGGGGA
>NZ_JAAZQY010000030.1:0-29421 GCF_012371315.1 Acinetobacter sp. A1 | reverse complement strand
CAACAAGTTTTTATCAACATCACCGCCGATGGATGTGCATTATAGATGAATTCCCATCGCTTGCAAGCCCTGTTTTTGGTTTTTAGCAAAAATAGCGCTTATATGAGCAATATTTAATCAACAATTCTAAACTTTGTCGTATTCTTAGCCAAAATTAGCAGTATGTTTATTTTTAAATTTTAGCTAAACTATTTTTTGATCTATTTTAATGTTGTGTTGAGATGACTCGAACTTTAAAAAAAATAATTTTACTGTCATTCATAGCAATTTCAGCCCCTACTTTACATGCAGCACCACCTCCAAGTGTGTACAGCACCACATTTTCAATTTTGGCTTATGCTAAATGGCGACTAGACACGCCTAAACTCTGTGTTGTGGATAACACGAGTGTTGCACAACATTTTAAAAACTATGCATCTGCACATCATAAATACGATATTCATGCCATTCAAACGCATGCTATTAAGCAGAATGATTGTCAAATTTTGATCTTTTCAACTCTATCAGCCATTGAAGAACAGCAGATTTTAAATCATCAAGTCGATTTTCCTGCACTTTCGATTAGCTTGAATAATGTGGACTGTGAAACAGGCAGCGCTTTTTGTTTATATAAAAAGAATCAAAACTACGCTTTTAAAGTCAACTTAGAAAGCTTAACTCAGTCGAAATTGCATATTGATCCACGAGTGTTATTACTTGCAAAACCAACGGAGCCTAACTCATGAAACAGTTATACACTCCTATTACCTTGCATCAGTTATTTACGCGCTCTCAACTCACTATTTTTATACTGACCTTTTGTATTTGTTCTGGAATTTTTTTGGTCATTTCGACTTACACCATGAACACCTACGCTAAAAATAGTCTGCAAAATTTATCAACCACATTGAATGAACGTATTCAACCTGCAGTTGTATTTAACGATCAGATCACTTTGAATGAAATCTTAACTGAACATACACAGCGCCATCCTGTCCGCTCCATTGAAGTGCTTTCAGCCCAACAAAAGCGTATGGCATTTATTGAACAACAAGACCTTGACCGATTTTCAATTCAAGCCTTGTTAGATTATTTGTTTTTCCACGACCCTGTTCGTCTGAGTATTAATCACGATCAACAAAAATATGGCGAACTGCTAGTCTACGGTAATTCGAGCGACCTGATCAGCTTTTTGCTCAAAATTGTTCTTGGGCTAAGTTTTGGTTTTATTTTAATGTTGATGGCCGTGTTTTGGTCGATTAATTCAATTTATCAATATCTCATGCAATCCTTAACCTCAATTGTTGATTCTGCACGTGATATTAGCACGCAACAAAATTACAAAATGCGTATTTCTGGTTCAGATATTCAGGAATTGCACGAACTCAGTTATGCCTTTAATAGTCTATTAAAGGAAATTGAGCAATCGCATAAGAATTTAACTTCAGAAAACAACAAATTACAACATCAATTTCAATATGACAGTTTAACTCAACTGCCAAATCGACATTATTTTTATGAAACACTTTTCAAACTGTATAATGGTTCAACTACCAGTGCTGCAGTCTTATTTTTAGATATCAACAATTTCAACCAAATCAATAATCAATTTGGTCATTTAATTGGTGATGAAATTTTACGTGATTCTTCACACTGTCTTATCGATATTTTGCCCGAGCATGCTTTTGTTTCACGATTAGGCGGAGATGAATTCGCAGTGATTCTGACAGGTTCATATACACAGGCTGAATTGGAAAATTTCTGTGAAAAAATTCACAACTGTTATGCAGCCACATTTACATACGAACAGCAGCAAGTCTCATTAAATGTTAGTATTGGTGTGGCATTAACTGAATATGCCAAGACACCAGAAAATTTAATTGCTGATGTAGATCGTGCCATGCTTAAAGCGAAACGCGATAAAATAAAATGGTATATTTCACCTCAATCAAACATTGACTTCCTCACCTCCCTAAACGGAGGTGATTCCTACTGCTAGACGCTTAAGCCCAAGCGCAAGTATGTTCTTAGAACTATTTAAATCCCGATCATTGGTATTTAAACAGTTTTCACATTCCCATACTCTTATTCGCAAATCTGCTCTACCTTTCGGACTGCTTGCGGTGATCTCACCACAGCACGAACACATTTGGGTTGTGAAACTTTCGTTGACTTCCTCAAACAATACACTTGCGTTCTCGCATTTATACTTGAGCATTGTTTTGAATGCTGAAAAGCCTGTATCTAAAACAGATTTAGCCATTTTAGTTTTTACAAGTTTTTTTGCACTCAGGTCGCCAACAATAATCAGTGCATTTTCTTTTACAAGCATGGTGCTTGCTTTGTGCAAATGATCTTTACGACAATTTGCAATCTTGGCGTGTAATGCACGAATACGCTTTTTATTCTTCGCTCGTTGAGCTATACCTAGTTTTTGTTCATATTTACGATACAACTTTGGATTTGAAATCACAGTGCCATCAGAACAGGTGGCTATATCTTTTAAGCCTAGATCAATGCCAATGGCTTTAGTTGCAGTTGGTTTGTCTAACTTAGGTGAATCCACGACCAGGCACACATACCAACGCCCACGACTATCCTCAACAAATGAGCCTGTTCTAATACTATATTTGCTTAAACCGTAGCTATCCCATAAGCCGAATTTGGTTTTTCCATACTCAACCCATCCATCAGCATATTTCAGTCCTGATTTTTTGAATGGTATCCAACCAAGCGATCTTCTTGCTGATTTCTTGTTGCTAACACGCCATTTCAGCTTTGCTTTTTTATACTGTATTCTTCGGGTGACAAATTCTTCTCTAATTGCATCAATTGTCTGGCTATGCAATCCACAGAGCTTTGAAGTACCTTTGGTGTACTTTGCCATGTCGAATGCTGAAAAGAAGTGACCTGTTCTTTTTAGGTGTTTAAAACTCAAATCATTCACATAATTCCAAACAAAGTTCACCTCAGATGCTAATTGGTCTAGCACCTTGCAATGTTTGTCTTTTATGCGTAATTTAAGTGTTTTCATGGGCTTATTTTAGATCGTGTTAAATTAAAGGTGTTGATTTTTGAAAAACCCAACGACATTTCATGTCGTGTCGCTTACATCTCTGCCCTGAAGGACAGAGTTTTACGCTCCATTTGATAAACAGGTTTCACATGCTTAAAAAGGTTCTGATCACTTCTCTCATTTTAGTTATGGTTTCGCTCAGCGCATGTATGAGCTTAGGCAATGTCAGCTATAAACAAGCACGTATGCTTAAAAATGAAGGGTTTATTTTGAGTGATGATGGCTGGACACTGGCTTTGCCTGAACGTTTATTATTTGGTTTTGATGAATACGCTATCCAAAAACCTCAGCAACAACGCCTGAATCAGCTGGCACAACAACTGCATAAATATGATCTAGATAAACTTAAATTTATTGGACATACCGACAATGTGGGTTTACCCAGCTACAATCAAACTCTTTCTGAAAAACGCGCCCAAAGTGTCGCTCAGATCTTTTTAGATCAAGGTTTTGAACGAAACAATATTCAGGTGATTGGTCGTGGAGCATCTCAACCGATGGTGAGCAACGATACACCAGCAAATCGCGCGATTAACCGTCGGGTAAATGTGACCATAGTACCTTAAAGCCCTACAGAAATTTCAACGGATCATCAAGCCTCAGTCATTGAGGCTTTTTTTATTTCACCTAAAAGATGTAATCAACAAAAGTATTTTTCTAAATTTCAGGCATAAAAAAACCGCTTAACGCGGTATCTTTATCTATTGACCATTTCTATTTTAGAAAATGGTCGGAGCAGTAGGATTCGAACCTACGACCCCCTGGTCCCAAACCAGGTGCACTACCAGGCTGTGCTATGCTCCGTTTATCTCTTAAAGAGATTGGGGTGAATGACGGGATTCGAACCCGCGACAACTGGAATCACAATCCAGGGCTCTACCAACTGAGCTACATCCACCATCATATTTGGTTCTTATATACCAAGCCACCCAAAAATGGCGCGCCTGACAGGATTCGAACCTGTGACCATCCGCTTAGAAGGCGGATGCTCTATCCAACTGAGCTACAGGCGCATGACCGATGATACATAATATCATGCGATACGTTGCCTTGAAGAATTGGTCGGAGCAGTAGGATTCGAACCTACGACCCCCTGGTCCCAAACCAGGTGCACTACCAGGCTGTGCTATGCTCCGATTCATCTCAGCTTTTTGTGTATCGCACATCGTGCGGTACGGTGTGCATTCTAGGCGTGACGCCCGAAGACGTCAACACCTATATTTAAAAAAAATTAAAAAAAAGCTTCAACCGTATATTTATCAAGCATTTTTGATATTTTTCAATCAATTTTAGCGTTTCAGACTCGCACTGAAATTCAACATACGATCTAACGGTAATTTAGCACGTTCTGCAAGCGCAGGCTCAACGAATATTTCTTGATCACCAGTTTGCAACACATGCAAAATTCCATCTAATTCATTCATTGCCATCCACGGGCAATGTGCACATGAGCGGCAAGTTGCCCCCTCACCTGCAGTTGGTGCTTCAATCAGAGTTTTATTGGGTACCGCTTGTTGCATCTTATAGAAAATGCCACGGTCAGTTGCCACAATAAGACGCTCGTTCGGCAAGTTTTTCGCAGCTTGAATTAGCTGTGAAGTACTGCCCACTGCATCAGCAATATCAACCACAGCTTCAGGTGATTCTGGATGTACCAAAACTGCAGCATCTGGATACAGCGCTTTCATGTTGGCAATACCGCGCGAACGAAATTCTTCATGCACAATACATGAACCATCCCACAGCAACATATCTGCCCCAGTTTTCTTTTGAATATAGCGACCTAAATGCTGGTCAGGCGCCCAAATGATTTTTTCACCCAAGCTATCTAAATGCTCGACAATTTCAACTGCGCAACTAGATGTCACGACCCAGTCTGCACGTGCTTTTACCGCAGCAGAAGTATTGGCATAAACCACAACAGTATGATCAGGATGTGCATCACAGAAGCGGCTAAACTCATCGACAGGGCAACCTAAGTCGAGTGAACAAGTCGCTTCCAAAGTTGGCATTAGAATAGTTTTTTCTGGTGATAAAATTTTGGCTGTTTCACCCATAAATTTCACCCCAGCCACCACCAATGTTGTTGCAGCATGATCACGACCAAAACGTGCCATTTCCAGAGAATCTGAAACACAACCGCCCGTGTACTCTGCCAATTCCTGTACTTCTGGATCGCAGTAATAATGGGCAACCAAGACAGCATTGCGCTTTTCGAGTTCTGCTTTAATTTGCGCAAATTTTTCCTGCTTGGCCTGCTCACTCAAATGGTGCTCTTTGGTTTCACCCAAGCGATCTAAATGCGCCTGCACAATCGATTTTGCTTCATTGGCAATTAAATTGGTCGCATCATTCATAACAACGTCTTCTCTATCTTCATGCTTGCCCTAACACAAGCGTACTCAAGTCACTGATGATATGGGGGCTATTTGCTCATTCACCAGCCCTTTGCCGATTAAATGCTAAAAAAGCCTCACAACGGAGGCTTTCTCACTCAATTTAAATTTTACGAACGGTAATCCGCGTTGATCTTGACATAATCATAAGATAAGTCACAAGTATAGACTGTATCTGAGGCCTGTCCGCGTCCTAAATCTACACGAATGGTCATTTCAGTTTGCGCCATGACGCCTGCACCTGCTTCTTCGGTATAGTCTGCGGCAGCGCCACCATCTTTACATATTTGCACATCATCTAACCAAACCTGAATTTTTTCAACGTCTAAATTAGGGACGCCTGCGTAACCAATCGCAGCAAGGATACGCCCCCAGTTTGGATCTGAGGCAAAAATAGCGGTTTTTACCAATGGCGAATGTGCAATGCTATAAGCAATATCACAACATTCCTGAGTATTAGCGCCACCTTCAACACGAACCGTAATGAATTTCGTTGCACCCTCGCCATCACGAACAATCAATTGCGCCAAACGCAGCATCACACGATTTAAAACATCCAATAGCACCGCATAACGTGGATCATTATTGCTACTAATTGTCGTACCGCCTGCCTGACCTGTCGCCACTAAAATGCATGAGTCATTGGTAGAAGTATCGCCATCTACGGTAATGCGGTTAAAAGATTGCTCTACACTTTGCTTGAGCAATTGTTGTAATACATCACGTTGAATCGGGGCATCGGTCGCAACATAGCTAAGCATAGTCGCCATATTCGGACGAATCATGCCTGCGCCTTTAGAAATACCAGTCATGCTGTATGTAATACCATCGAGCTCAAATTGCTCAGACGCACCTTTTGGTTTGGTATCTGTGGTCATAATGCCTGTGGCGGCATCATGCCATGCATCATCACGCAACGACGCCAAAGCTGGTGCTAAACCTGCGACCAAACGCTCAATAGGTAATTGTTCACCAATCACCCCTGTAGAAAATGGCAAAACTTCTTGTGCAGATACACCCGCCAATTCAGCCAATTTGGCACAGGTGGTTTCTGCATTTTGCATACCCAATTTACCCGTACCCGCATTGGCATTACCTGTATTAATCACCAAATAACGTGGATTAGTTTGAGCTAAATGTGCTTTAGAGACATGCACAGGCGCAGCACAGAATGCATTTTGGGTAAATACACCCGCAACATTTGAACCTTCTGCAAATTCAAAAATAACCAGGTCACGTCGGTTCTGATAGCGCACATAGGCTTCAGCTGAACCAATTTTTACACCTTTGACCACATGCATATGTGGCATAGAGACGTCACCAACTGCCATTTTGAAATTTCCAGTACAAATTTGAGAATGTCACAGCTTAGTGGAAAATGAAGAAAAAATCGAGCATCCGCCTGTGTCGTTTCGCTTTTTGTTTATGTAGGCTCTGAAATATAAAAACCAGCCGTTTAGACTGGTTTTTTTTATATTTAAACGTACAGCTGAGCAAGCAGCACCGCTTGCCAGTCTGCTTTAAAACTTATTGTGGATTGGTTGCCACAACTGCTTCGCCCAACAATGCCTGTTTGGCACGTTCTTGGCTTGCTGCAGACAGTGCTGGATTTGAAGCCACAATACGATTTACATTAGCAGCATTCGCTGGTGCAATCGCAGCAGTATGCAACACAATTGGACGTTGATCAGGATTGGCAAAGGTATAGCGGATACCTGTACGTGGACTTGCCACTGTTACATGACCATTATCTACTTGAGCCTGTGCTGTAGTGGGTCCTACAGCAGCCTGAACTTTTGCAGCAGTGGTCGTTGTCGCTGTAGCATTCGCAAAGGTCAACGTTGGCAAGCTAAGTGCGACAATCATTAAAGGTTGTAATACTTTTTTCATTTTTTGTTCCACGTATGGATATATTGCATGTGCAACTAAATAGCATTTAATTCCAAAATCTGCAAATGCTATACACATCTTGCAAAACTATTGCTACAAAGTTTTAAGCCAAAATGCGATAAAAAAGCAGAACCGAAGTTCTGCTTTGCAAAGTTCATCAAACTTAAATTTTACCGTGACACTGCTTGTATTTCAGTCCTGAACCACATGGACATGGTGAGTTACGGCTTGCAGGTGGTACCACCGCTTGATCAGCAGCTACCGCTTGCGGTTCTGATTCAAAGGTTTCACCCGTTAAGCCGTCTACATCTGCATGAGAAAGGTTCAACTGCATGGCTTCGGCCTGTGCCTGTTGTTGCGCTTCCATGGCAGCCAATTCTTCAGGCGTTGGGACGTGTACACGTGATAAATCAGTGACCACATCAGCTTTAATCACACCCAGCATGTTCACAAATAAGTTAAATGCTTCTTTTTTGTATTCTTGCTCAGGGTTCTTTTGCGCATAGCCGCGTAAATGAATACCTTGACGTAAATAGTCCATTGCCGCCAAGTGATCTTTCCAGTGGCGATCTAATGAGCTGAGCATAAAGTGACGTTCTAACATGGCTGCAGATTCATCACCCATTTGCTCACGACGTGAACGGTAACGCGCCAAGATTTCATCAGAAATACGTTCAATCAACGCTTCTTCGTCTAGGCGACGATCTTCTTCCAACCATTGATTAATTGGCAAGTCGATGCCCAAGTCATCACGTAAGGCACGCTCAAGCCCGTCAATATCCCACTGATCGTGAATCGATTCAGGTGGAATATAATTGGCGATCATGCCTGTGACCACTTCACGATGCATTTCTTCAATATAATCTTGCAGGGTGTTTTCTGCTAACACGTCATCACGTTGTGAATAAATGATCTTACGCTGTTCATTATTCACATCATCGTATTTCAGCAAGTTTTTACGAATATCGAAGTTACGTGCTTCAACTTTACGCTGTGCATTTTCGATAGAACGAGACACCATTTTGTGCTCAATCGCTTCATCTTCCTGCAAGCCCATAGCACGCATCATTGCCACGACACGGTCACCTGCGAAAATACGCATCAAGTCATCTTCAAGTGAAAGATAGAAGCGTGATACACCCGGGTCACCCTGACGACCTGCACGACCACGTAGCTGGTTATCAATACGGCGTGATTCATGGCGTTCAGAGCCAATAATATGCAAACCACCTGAACTTAACACCATGTCATGGTTTTGTTCCCACTCTGCTTTTAAGCGAGCTTCGTCTTCAGGGGTTGGATTTTCAATTTTGGCAAGCAAGGCTTTCCAGTTACCACCGAGCAAAATATCTGTACCACGACCCGCCATATTCGTCGCAATCGTCACCGCTCGTGGTGAACCTGCCTGTGCAATAATGTCGGCTTCACGTTCGTGTTGCTTCGCATTTAACACTTCGTGCTGAATACCCGCTTCACGCAGTTTGTCCGATAAAATTTCCGAAGCTTCAATGGTTGCGGTACCAATCAAAATTGGCGCTACACCCGCTTCATGCACACGCTGAATTTCTTGAATAATTGCGTTGTATTTGCCTGCACGGTTTAAATAAATCAAATCGTTCTGGTCATTACGAATCATTGGGCGGTGGGTTGGAATAATCACCACATCCAAACCATAAATTTCTTTCATTTCTGCAGCTTCAGTATCTGCAGTACCCGTCATACCCGATAATTTTTTGTATAAACGGAAATAGTTCTGGAAAGTTGTGGTCGCTAAAGTTTGGTTTTCAGGCTGAATTTCTAAGCCTTCTTTGGCTTCTACCGCTTGGTGCAAGCCTTCTGACCAGCGACGACCCGGCATGGTACGACCTGTATTTTCGTCAACAATAATCACTTCACCATCATGAATAATGTAGTGTACGTTGCGTTGATACAAGAAGTGCGCACGAATGGCAGCAGACACGTGATGCACCAAATTCAGGTTAGATGCAGAATAAAGACTTTCGCCCTCTGCCAGCAATCCCATTTGAATCAATTCATCTTCTACAGTTTCATAACCAATTTCGGTCATTTCCACCGTTCGTTGTTTTTCATCAATCCAGAAATGCCCACCATCTGCTACTTTTTCTTCTTTTTGCGCATGCAGTTTTGGTGGAATGGTATTGATTGCAGCATACAATTGAGATGAATCATCACTTTGACCCGAAATGATCAATGGTGTACGTGCTTCATCAATTAGGATCGAGTCCACTTCGTCAATGATGGCATAGGTCAAACCACGCTGTTTTTTCTCAGCGAGAGAAAACACCATGTTGTCACGCAAATAGTCGAAACCAAATTCGTTATTGGTACCGTAAGTGATGTCTGCGCGATAAGCTTGTGCTTTTTCTGTCGGGTCTTGCATCGAATAAATGATGCCAATGCTTAAACCCAAAAACTCAAACAAAGGACGGTTGAGTTCAGCATCACGCTGTGCCAAGTAGTCATTTACAGTGATGACATGCACGCCCTGACCACTCAAAGCATTCAGATAACAGGCCAAAGTTCCCATCAGGGTTTTACCTTCACCTGTACGCATTTCTGCAATTTTACCTTCGTGCAAGGTAATACCACCAATCAACTGCACGTCATAGTGACGCATGCTCATGACGCGTTTGGCCGCTTCACGACATACCGCAAATGCTTCTGGTAATAATTTATCTAAACTTTCGCCTTTGTTATAACGTTGTTTGAATTCTTCGGTTTTTGCAGATAAGTCTGCATCGCTTAAGGCAGATATCGTCGGCTCGAGCGCATTAATCTTGTCTACGATTTTACGCATGCGTTTGAGTTCGCGCTCATTTTTAGTACCGAAGATTCCTCCGATCAGACTTGCCAACATGAATAAACTCTCTAAATCTTGCTTGTCAAATAAATAGGTTTTTCTTAGTGGTTATTATGGTGCTAGAAATTTGAAGTACAAGGGTTTTGCACAAAAACCTATTAAAAATTCCAATCTCTACTTGCCATTTCTCGCTGCTAAGTGGCAGTTAATGTAACAAATTTCGAGCGGGCGATATATAGCAATAGCACATGAATCTATTTTGAAAATGCAATAAAAACCACATCACTTATTCAATTTACTCATAAGTACATACAAAAACACTATTTATTTTTGCAAAAGAAATAACGCATAGTAGTGTTCATTCAACATACAACACAAAACATCAGAGGCACAGCATGACCATTCGCTTAGGTGACACCGCACCCAACTTCACACAAGATTCAAATGAAGGCCAGATTGATTTTTATGAGTTTTTAGGTAACAGCTGGGGGATTTTATTTTCACACCCTGCCGACTATACTCCTGTCTGCACCACAGAATTAGGCTTTACCGCAAAACTTAAAGATGAATTCAGCAAACGTAATGTTAAAGCGATTGCCCTTTCTGTAGATGATGCAGAATCTCACAAAGGCTGGATTCAAGATATTAACGAAACTCAAAATACGACAGTTAATTTCCCAATTCTTGCCGACCAAGATCGTAAAGTGTCTACTTTGTATGATTTTATTCACCCGAATGCCAGCGAAACACTGACTGTACGCTCACTGATCATTATTGATCCGAATAAAAAAGTACGTTTGATCATCACTTATCCTGCATCTACAGGGCGTAATTTCCATGAAATTTTACGTGTGATTGACTCATTGCAACTGACTGACAATTATAAAGTTGCAACCCCTGCTAACTGGCAAGATGGTGAAGACGTGGTGATTGTGCCATCTATTCAAGATGAAGCTGAACTTAAAGAACGCTTCCCAAGCGGATATAAAGCCATCAAACCGTATTTACGTTTGACCAAACAACCAAATCGCTCTTAATTTTAGTTCTACACTGAATTCACAAGTTAGCAGAATGATTAAAAACGCCTATCTTCGGATTTAATGTCTAAATAAATAGCGTGTAAAAAAGGATTTAACCAAATGATTAAATCCTGTTTAAAGACCATAACTTTATAAAAAGAATTAGTTGCGTTTCTCTAACGGCACCCAGTCAATTACCCATGCCGACTTCATATTCAAACTAGGGTCAGCCGTGATTTTTTTACGAGTGGCGTCTGCAGCATCACGATCTTTAGATGGCCCTACCATAATCCGCACACCTTTAGAGGTTGGACTTTGTGTGACTTTATAACCTTTGGCTTTTAATTTAGCTGCCAAAGCATCGGCATTGGCTTGGTTGGCTGCCAAAGCCACTTGTACCATCCACTGCTTATCGCCTTCTTCCAGAAGCTTACGTGCTTTTTCTGCTTCAGCCTTTTTCTTAGCGGCTTCTTCAGCTTTACGCTTTTCATCTGCTTTACGTTTTTCTTCAGCAGCCTTACGTTCTGCTTCTTTTTTCGCTTCTGCCGCTTTGCGCTCTTCTTCCGCTTTACGTTTTGCATCGGCTTGGCGTTTTTCTTCAGCCTTGCGCTTCTCTTCCGCAATTCGTTTTTCTTCAGCTAGTCGTTTTTCATCTGCAGCTTTTTTCTCTGCGGCACTACGCTCTTGTGCTGCTTTTTGCTCTGCAGCTTTCTTGGCATCTGCTGCCTTTTGCTGCTCTAACTTCTTTTGCTGAGCGGCTTTTTCATCAGCCAAACGTTTTTGCTTGGCCTGTTCATCTTCTACCAGTTCAGGTGGAATATTGTCTGAGCTTTGCTGCTGACCTGAACGCAGGGCATTTAAAGCTGCGTATTCTTCTGCTGCTTTACGTGCTGCTTCAGCTTCAGCCTGTTGCTGCATTGCCAAAAATTCGGCTGCACGCGCTTCTTGCTCTGCTACCGCTTTTTCACGTGCACGGCGCTGCTCTTCTAGCAAACGCTGCTCGGTTTCGACATCTACAGTTAAAGGCTGCAATTGCACCATTTCTGCTTGATTGGCATTTTTATTCTGAACTTGTTCAGCTTGGCTTGGGGTTTTGACATTATTTTGATGTATTTCTTCTTGCCCTTTTAAAAGCAATGCTGCCAATAAAACACCACCACCTAATAAAACAACGCCACCCATCCAGCGTTGTTTGTTATTCATTGACATTCTTCCAAATACTCCCATACCGCTTCTAAGGTATGAAATGATCCACATACCAAGATCAGCTGATTATTTTTTGTTTCATCCAGCGCTGATTTAAAAGCCAATTGCACACTGTCGAAGTGTTGTACTGTTTCGCCTTGCAAAGCTTGATCTAAAACCGTGATCTCTGCCGCACGTGGCACATTTAATGCGGCAATTTTCCACATTAACACCGTATCTTTCAATAACTCAACGACAGAATTTATATCTTTATCTGCCAGCATTGAAAAAACACCAACCACTTCTGTGTACTGTTTATTGTAATTTAAGAAATTGCGCAATTGCTTTAACAAAAATTCAACGCCATGCGGGTTATGCCCTGCATCAAAAATCACGGTTTTACCCTGAATTTGACGAATCTCAAAACGTCCTGCCAATTTAGCGGCTTGAATCCCTTCTGCAATTGCCGTTTGAGAAACCGCAAGGCCACTATTTAATACAGCTGCCACTGCGGTAGAAATATTATCTAATGCCAAGCTACCTGTCGGGAGTTTTAAGGTACAACCTGAAGATGCAAACATCCAAGATTCGCCATCGTCAGAATCACGATAAAAATAATCACGATTTAAGACCAATAACGGCGCATTGCACACTGTTGCTTTGTCTTGAATAGCTTGTGGTAAATCTTGCTGACCTGCAAAAATCACTGGAATGTTCGGACGAATAATCCCTGCTTTTTCATAAGCAATTTTTTCGATGCTATCGCCCAACCAATCCACATGATCCAACCCAATATTGGTAATCACTGCCACATCTGGGTTGACCACATTCACTACATCTAAACGTCCACCCAAACCGACTTCAAGCACCCAAACATCACAGTCACGTGCTTTAAAAATCACAAAGGCAGCCAAAGTGGTCGCTTCAAAGAAAGATAAACTCAGATCACAGGCGCGTCGAGCTTGATCTACCTGCACAAAGGCATCAATCAAGCTTTGATCATCAACTTCGTTTCCTGCTAATTTGACCCGCTCATTAAAGCGGTAAATATGTGGCGATTGGTACAATCCTACCTTATAGCCTTGGGCATTTAAAATTGCTGCCAAAGTGGTAGTGGTTGAACCTTTGCCATTGGTTCCTGCAACCGTAATGACTTTGGCATTTGGCTGAGTCACACCCAGTTTTTCGGCAACGGGAATCACCCGCTCCAAACCTAAATCAATACCCGTAACGTGAACATGGCTCCAATAATTGAGCCATGTATTTAAATCATCGGTTGCAAGCGGTGCTATGTTCAAGGCAAATTCATCAGTTTCGACACAATGCGATAAACTGTATCACGTAATGCATGACGATGGACAATTTGATCGACCACGCCATGATCAAGCAAGTATTCTGCACGCTGGAACGGTTCTTCCAGTTTTTCACGTACAGTTTGCTCAATCACACGTTTACCTGCGAAACCAATCATCGCTTTAGGTTCAGCAATGTGTACATCGCCTAACATTGCCAATGATGCTGTTACACCGCCATATACAGGATGAGTCAACACCACGATGTATGGCAAGCCTGCTTCTTTCATACGCTGAATCGCTGCAGAGGTACGCGCCATTTGCATTAAAGACAGCATGCCTTCTTGCATACGTGCACCGCCAGATGCAGCAAAGCAAATTAGAGGTTGTTTCTGTTTAATAGCACGTTCAGCCGCTTGAACAAAACGGTCACCAACAACAGTACCCATTGAGCCGCCCATAAAGTCGAACTCAAATGCACAAGCAATTACTGGCATTTCTTTGAGTAAGCCTTGCATTACCACCAAAGCTTCAGTTTCCCCTGTTTTCTTTTGTGCTTCAGACATACGCTCAGGATAAGCCTTACTGTCTACAAAGTTCAGCGGGTCTTTGGCAGAAAATTCTTGACCTAATTCTTGTTGAACTTGATCTAGGAACCAAGTTAAACGCTCACGCGCTTTCATACGTAAATGTTCGTCACATTGTGGACATACATACGCATTAAAAGACATTGCGGTACGGGTGACTAACGCATGACATTCAGGACATTCAATTGTTGGTTCAGTGAAAATAGCTTTTAAGGCTTGTTGTTCATCTGGTGTTTCAATACCAGGCACACCACGTTCAGTCCACGGCGTCGATGGGCTTAGAATTTTCCCTGTTTTCACTTCTTGATTCATACTAACTCATCGAGCGCAGCTCGAAGCTCCTTCACTTTATTAACCGTTGCAATGACGGCTTGTTCTGGGGCAAGGCTCGCAAATTGTTTTACAAAAGCACTTCCGACAATGACTGCATCGGCAGCTGCACCCATTGCTTTAGCAGAGGCAGCATCACTGATACCAAAACCTACGCCAACCGGCACATTTGTAACAGATTTAATTTGTTCTAAGCGTGTTGCTGCTTCTGCAACATCAAGTGTTGCTGCGCCTGTCACGCCCTTCAAGGAAACATAGTAAATAAAACCACTGGCTTGATTTGCCACAAACTGAATACGCTCTGGTGTCGATGTTGGTGCCAACAAGAAAATTTGATCCATCTCATATTTCTTTAAGATGTTGTCAAAATCTTGAGCTTCCTCTGGTGGTAAATCCACCAAAAGCACACCATCTACACCACAATCATTGGCATATTCAACAAACTTTTCATAACCAATCACTTCTACAGGGTTTAAGTATCCCATCAACACCACAGGGGTTTCCTGATCTTTTTGACGAAATTCTTTGACCATGTCTAAAGCCTTTAGCGTACTGGTACCACCTGCCAAAGCACGCTCTGCTGCAAGGGCAATCACTGGACCATCGGCCATTGGGTCTGAAAACGGCAAACCTAATTCAACGACATCTACCCCTGCCTCGACCATTTGATGTAACAACGGAACTGTGACTTCTGGATGAGGGTCACCTGCCATAACATAAGAAACCAAGGCCTTACGCTGTTGAGATTCAAGCTGTGCAAATCGTGTGGCTAAACGTGACATAGGGTTGTATTTTCCTTGAATGATTAAAACTGAGACATTTGCTATTGTAGAAATACAAATCGACCCATTGTAACGCTATTTTTTACACAATGAATAGCGCACTGGCATGGGTTGCTGTATTTCTGTTTGCAAAACGATTTATTCAGAACAACCGCGAGGCTACATTTACTAATATTTGCGCTTTTTTCTCAATGATCAAAGATGCCTAATTTGGCCTGCTTATCGGTTTGTACATTTTGCCCAATTTTGCATTTAAAATTTTAAAAAATGATATAAACAAAACACTTAGCATCTAAAACATCCATTTCACAACCTTGCAAAAGCTGATTCAAAGCGATTGCTCAGCGCTATTTTTCCAATGCTATTGTTCCGTGATGCTATGACACATCGGGCTGAAATACAGTGCTTCTTCAGGCTAGAACTTAAATGCCTATCTATTTCTTTTCATACTCACCCTGCTGTAAAGCCTGTTTGGCTTTAAGCAAAGTTTGCCCAGTGTAGGCCTTATAGGCCCGCGCCAAAGCAGATTGATCTGAATACCCCAATTGCTGTGCAATTTCAGACAACCCCAGATTTTGTATAAGCAACTGCTCGCAGCGCTGCATGCGCTCTTTTTCAATAATCTGTTTAAAGCCTGTGCCCTCTTGTTTAAGCTGTCGCTGCAACGTGCGTACCGAACAACATAACACCTGCGCCACAAACTCAATACTAGGGATGTTTTCTTCCTGCCGTAAATATTGCGCCACCATTTCCTGAACTTGCTGCAATACGCTATCGACATTGGGTTTTAATGCAATCGCATCTTCAGCTTGCTTGGTTAGCAAATGAATTAAAGAAGGGTCTGCCTGTTGTGGTTGAATCGTTAAACTATCTAAATTTAAAACAATTTGATATTCCGCTTGTTTAAACAAGATTTTACAGCGATAAAAATTTTCATACTGTCGCACAGGCATGCGTGCAGCGTGGGCAAAGTGGATTTCCCGAATGGGTGAATGTTGAAAGTCAAAAATTTGAGTGGCCAGTTGTACCATACAAGCAAAGGTCATTTCATGGATCAAACTATATTTTTCATCGACCAAGGGCCAAGACAAATACAAAGCATCCTGTTGTTGATATAAACGCATGGGCACAGCAGCCGAACCATCCACCACCAAACGGCTAAAGCGCATCATGTACTGAATGGCTTCTGCGACACTGTTACTACGCGAGGCCATATAACCGAGTACACCAAAATGTTCAGGCTGAATATAAGCTGCCAACTCAAATATTAGCTGGGGACAATCCAAAAAATGGATGCTGTGCTGAATAACCTCTGTAAACAATACATAAGATGACTGCGTATCTAAGGGCAATGACAGGACATGCTGTAACTGTTGCAATTGTGCCGCAGAAAACCCTAGCTGTTCAGGCATTAGACCACGCTCAGAAAGGTAGCGCAGCCATAACTGATAATAGCCATTTGGAATTTGAATTTCGTGAATGTGTGTGCTCATGTTGGCATGAATCATTTTCTTTTGTCGTTTAATGTATAAAAACTGGCGAGTACTGTCAAAACAAATCCGCGAAAGCCCGACATACTGCAAACATGATCGACTCTGCTTAGTAAAATAAAATGAATGCACTTGTCCAATATCATGCTGCGCCTATTGTTCGCAGCAATCTTGATTTTCAGTTAAGCGAAATTCCACGTTACTGGTTTGCGGGTGACCCTTTTCTGACACGTATGTTTGATGCGCTTAGCCTGACCTTTCCTGACGGAGAGCGCTACTTTATTCAATCTGTACGTTTGTTTCGTGATCAAATTCAAGACCCAGACCTTAAACAACGCGTTGCAGATTTTATTCGGCAGGAAGCACAACACGGCATTGCACATGACAAAATGAATCAGGTCATGAAAGATCAAGGTATGCCTGTAGATCAATTTATTCAGCGTCTGAACAAGATTTTTAAGTTTGAACTGAAATATCGCTCGCCTCAATACAACATTGCCATGACGGCGGCGGCTGAACACTTAACAGCACTTATGGCAGAAACATTTTATGGCGAAAAAGACACCCTGAAAGATGCACATCCGTATGTCCGTGCTTTATTTGCGTGGCATGCGATTGAAGAAATGGAGCATCGTGATGTGGCTTTTGATGTGATGCAACAGGTGGGTAATGTGCCTGAAGTGACCCGAAAAATGGCATTGGTACTCACCACAGGCTTGATGTTTGGGTTTACCCTTTACCGTGCCAATGTCATGCTCAGATACGATGGTTTTAGCCGCATACAACGCTTAAAGATGAATGCACGCGGGTTGAAATGGCTATTGGGTAAAAATGGAAAATTACGCAAAATGAAACCACAATTTCAAGACTGGTTTAAGCCTGATTTTCACCCTAGCCAACACCCGATTATCGCGCAATACGATGTTTGGCTGAACACCTTAGCTGAAACCAATGATCCAATTCAGGCGGGTGAAGCTTTTTGGCAAGCTGCGAAGTAGTCGTTAAGCAGCACCATGAAAACGCATTTGCTTAAATTATCACTTAAATAAAAAAAATCGCTGGTCTACTTTCAATATTTTTAATATCGTTCAGTAACTCAGCGATTGTGATTAAAATTCTACAGGGTTGTGTTTAGTCTAAGCATTACCATTTGGCATAATGCTGTTCAAGCAAACCATATTCATTCAGCAAAATGATCTCGGTATCGCCTTGCTGAATCGTACCACTAATTTTGGCTTGCCATTGGCTAAACTGGCTGCCAACCAAACGCAAATTCAGATTTTCATAACGGCGCCAACCTGTACTGACGGTTAAATTCAGCTGATGATCCAATGAGCGAATACTCCACAGATCTTCATCTTCATGTTGGAACAGCACATCTGTTAAGGGGTACAGCACGCCATTGATCCACAAACAGTTTTCATTGCCAAAACTTTCATTCACACCAGAGGCTAAATTCAGCCCCACACGGCGGTTTTCGGTATCCCAAAAATTACACGATAACCAAAACCATGCTGTTTCAGGGCGCAAAAAACCACAGGTATCATCTAGTGAGGCAAAAGTCCGTTCATGGAATTGAATAGTTTGTCCTGTTTTATTGACAAAATACCCTTCACAACCCAACGTGGTCAGTTTTTGGGTATAAGTCCAACCATTAATGCCTGTCGGGCTACACATACTTAATGGGTCTGTACCTGCACAAAAAATACGAGCACTGAGTTTAATTTCGCCATATTTGGTCACACGGATATAGCGCACACCATTGGCATGTTGAATTTCAATTTGAAATGGAGATTTATCAAAATAACTTTGATTGAATAGAGGCTGTTCATCCAACACGGTATTGCGGGATAAAAAATTAATCGCATTCCATTCCTGCACTTCACCCGTCATGTGATTATAAATATAGACAAAACCATGACCTGCCCATGCAATATCTGCAATGGCTAAACCAATGGTATAGTGCTCATGTTGAATGCTACAAAATTTAAACTTTTTATATTTTAATCGCTTACGCCAACCCGACAGTACTTCACCATACGGTGTTTTGTATTGGTAGGCTTGGTAATCAATCTTTTTGGGAAGTTCACTAAAACGTCCATAATGCGGTTGTCCATTCGCCTGAATTAAATCCATTGAAGACATTCCCTGTTGTCTAAAACAATTCATCTTTGGTCGTATTATGCCTACAAATGCGTGTACAAAAAACCCGCAGCTTATGATTTTGTTGAAAAACTTATAAAAACATAGATTGTTTTCTCTTTTCGCCACTTAAGTGACTATAAAATCAACAATGCTTGTAAGCACATTCATCAAACTTCGCTCGCGAGTTCAACAATAGTGACTCAACGAGAGTGGTGGCAGTAGCTAAAACTGCCCGTAGATGACAGTCTGTTTTAAAGTAACAGCTAATCTAAGAAGATTTAAACATCTGAATCCAAAGTCAGATACGTATTTTCCCAGCGATTAGCTGAAAATGAACCTTCAACCAGTTGCACATAGCGACCGTGCACCTGATCAATTGCCAAACAATCATCTACCTCTAAAACCCGATCGGTATGCTGTTTTTGCCAGTACTGGGCAAAATAGGCTTTGCCTCGTTGCTTTGCCACCATTGGATTTTGTGCTACCACCAACACATAACGATGCAATTCTCCAAATTCACGCGGATCATAGCCACCTAAATTAATTAAATACAAGCGATTTTCAGATTGATTCGGCTGTGCATCTGTGAATTTTAAATAGTAGGATTTGCCTTCAAACTCCACACCGTTGATTTGCGCCCACGCATCAATATGTAAGCCTTTGGGTTCTGCAAACCAAGCCTGCTTGAGTTGAGGATAGGTTTCTTCTAAAGCATCACCCACTGCAAGTACCACATCATGCACTTCTGTGTTCGCCCGTGCATGACGCCCACCCAACATGACGATGAATAAACTTGGCATACCCGTCCCCTACATAATTTTTAGCTTTAATGGTTTTAAAGTAGCGAGAATTTTTAAATGAACCAATTAAAAAATCGTGCCGAATTGCTTCAGCACGATTGAATAAAAATTTAGCCTGCGCTATTTCAAGCATGCGGCAATTTACATATCTACCATTTCTACGCCATCTAAACGTGCAACAGTCATTAAGTCTTTATCACCACGACCTGAAACGGTCGCAATAATGATTTGGTCTTTATCCATAGTTGGCGCAAGCTTGGTGACATACGCCATCGCATGTGAACTTTCCAATGCAGGAATGATCCCTTCAATACGGGTTAGGTCACGGAAACCTTGCAAAGCTTCTTGGTCATTGATTGGCACATAATCGACACGGTGCATATCTTTTAAGAAGCTATGCTCTGGCCCTACACCTGGGTAATCTAGACCTGCAGAAATAGAATGGGTTTCAATAATCTGACCTTGCGCATCCGACATTAAATAAGTACGGTTACCGTGCAATACGCCTACGTGTCCTGCATTCAATGGCGCAGAGTGTTTGCCTGTTTCAATGCCCAAGCCCGCAGCCTCAACACCGTACATTTTCACTTCGGCATCATTCAAGAATGGATAGAACAAGCCCATTGCATTGGAACCACCACCGACACACGCCACAAGTGCGTCAGGTAAACGACCTGCCTGCTCTTGAATTTGACGACGTGCTTCACGACCAATAATAGATTGGAAATCACGTACCAATTGTGGATACGGATGTGGGCCTGCCACAGTACCAATCACATAATACGTTGAATCGACATTGGTCACCCAGTCACGCATAGCTTCGTTCATGGCATCTTTTAAGGTTTTAGAGCCACTTTCTACAGGTACAACAGTTGCCCCGAGTAAGCGCATGCGGTACACGTTCATGGCCTGACGTTTGACGTCTTCTGCACCCATGAACACTACGCACTCTAAACCTAAGCGGGCTGCAATCGTTGCGGTTGCCACACCATGCTGACCAGCGCCTGTTTCGGCAATAATGCGTTTTTTACCAGACAACTTTGCCAGTAATGCCTGACCAATGGTGTTATTCACTTTATGTGAGCCTGTATGGTTCAGGTCTTCACGCTTTAAGTAAATTTGCGCACCACCTAACTCTTTAGACCATCGCTCAGCATAATACAAAGGACTAGGACGACCTACATAGTAGGCGAGATCGCGGTCGAATTCTGCCAAAAACTGCGGATCATCTTTCATGCGGAAATACAATTTTTCTAAGTCTTGTAAAGCCGCCATCAGCGTTTCTGACACAAAACGTCCGCCATGGATCCCAAAATGCCCTTTTGCATCTGGGAACTGGGTATAGTCAATCACTGGATTATTGTGATTTGTACTTTGCTGATCCACGTTGGACTCCTTGCATGAAGTGTTCTATGAGTTGTTGGTCTTTAATACCTTTTGCAGACTCTACCCCGCCACTAACATCAACGGCATAGGCTTGGGTGGTCTGAATTGCATCTTCAATATTGGCAGGGTTTAAACCACCCGCCAATATTAAAGGAATATCGAGTTTGGGGAATTTTGACCAGTCAAAACTGTGTCCTGTTCCACCTTTCAGCTCAGGATGCCACGCATCTAATAATACTGCGCTTGCACCTGCTTGTTGATAGCTTTTTATCGCATCCAACACATTTAAATCAGGTTTGACCTGTATGGCTTTGTACCATCTGCGTCCGACTTGCTGTGCTATTTGCTGACATTGCAATGGTGTTTCATCACCATGAAATTGCAGAATATCTAAAGGCACTTGTTTTAGTACTGCGGCTATGTCGCCTGCACTGGCATTTACAAACAAGCCAACCACTTGCACATAAGCGGGTATGTGTTGCACAAGGTTTTCTGCTTCAGCAATGCTGACATTACGAGGACTCAGTGGATAAAACACCAAGCCAATTGCATCTGCACCCGCATGCACAACACTGTTTATATCTTGAATTCGCGTGATTCCGCAAATTTTGGTACGGGTACGCATCTTTTTGGACTCTAATTCTGTCTTCATTTTTCCAATCTAAAATAGAGGATGGTTCTTTGTATTCATCCATCACATTTTGATCAGATATTGGGGCAAATCATTGTAATGCAATTTTAAGGGGTTGGGTGCAGTTCAAGCGGATTATTCTGCATTTCCGTTGTTTAAATGCCGAACAGACTTTATACTTCGCGCAAATGCAACAAGTCATAGCATTTCGCTTTAGGGAAGTTGGTGAAAATCCAACACTGCCCCCGCAACGGTAACCATGAAACGTATATCAATTTAAATCGAATGATTTACACCACTGTATGAACAATATGGGAAGGTGGATATACAGCCAAACAATCATTGATTAAAAGATGCTTGGCACATTGAAGTCCGGAGACCTGCTTGTTGTGCCCTTAACTCAATCATTCACGTGGGGTGAATGTATGGAGCAAAGTCATGTCTACACTTTTTCAGCCTACTGCTTTAGTGGGCGCAATTGCGCTTGCAATGGGTTTTTCAACTTCAGTTTTTGCAACTGAGTCACAAGATCAAGCTGTGGTGAATGCTGCTTTAGATACACTTGTAGTGACAGCAACACGTTCAGAAGAAAAAATTGGTAATGTACCTGCGCGGATTAATGTAATTGGTACAGGTCAAATTGAGCAATCACCAATTGCCTCTTTCCCACAACTGATGATGACCGATGCTTCTATCAATATGGTGCAGTCTGGTGGTTATGGTCAAATTGCCTCTTTATTTATGCGAGGCACCGAGTCAGACCATACCTTGGTGCTCCGTGATGGCGTGCGTTTAAATAACGATGCTAGTGGTCTAGCATCTAACAGCTTTATTGATACCACTGAAATTAAACAGATTGAGATTTTAAAAGGTCCAGCATCTGTCCTGTATGGTAGCAACGCCATTGGTGGCGTGGTACAAATGATTACCAAAACCCCAAGTAAAAACTCAGCATTTGTCTCTGCCGAAGTGGGTGAAAACAGTACCTATAAAACCATTTTAGGGCTAGATGCTGTAGAAAATGGCTTTTATGCTCAACTGCGTGGGCAACGTCTTGAAACCGATGGCACTAACATTTTTGATTATGAAGGTGCAGAGCCTTCAAGCTATGATCAAAAAGGATTTTCGGGCAAATTTGGGTATGTAAGTGATACCTTGGATATATCTCTTGAACATTCTGAAAATGAAGGGCGCTCACAGTACGAAAACTATAGTTGGACGACTTATGCCTATAGCCCACGTGCACATGACTTTTTAAACCAAGTCACGACTTTGAGCACTCGTTATCAAGCCAGTAAAAATACTGAACTCAAAGCGCGTGTATCACATTTTAAAGATGTATTAACGCAATTGAATGTGGCAGAAGAAACCACCTTTGTGTCTGACGAATATGACCTCAGTGTGCGTCAAAACCTTACCGCTCATCAAAACCTTACACTTGGTGTTAACCATAAAGCCTTAGATACGGAAACCCATAAACCATCAGATTCATTTCAAGAACAATCGGACAGCTCAGGCTATTATGCACAGCACCAATTACAGACCGACAAACTAAAAACCCAAATCGGTGTGCGTATTGAAGATAACGAAAAATATGGTTCTCATACCGTGGGGCAAGCAGCAGCTCGCTACTTCTTTAAGCCTCATGTCAGTATATACAGCAATATTGGTTCCGCATTTAAAGCCCCAACCATGAATGACTTATATTATGGTTACTATGCCAATCCTGAACTCAAACCTGAAGACAGCTTATCTTATGAAGTTGGTGCAGATTGGCAGATGGGTTCCGCTTGGCGCAGTGGCCTATCGGTCTATCGCACTGAAATTGATAACTTGATTGATAGTGACCCAGCCAACGGATGGAAGCTTGCCAACATTGATGAAGCGACCATTGATGGTGCCGAAGTTTATCTACACTTTAATCAAGATCAATGGTTTGCAAAAACCAGTTATAGCTATAGCAAAGCCACCAATGATGCATCAGGCGAAGACTTAAGCCGTCGCCCACGTCAAAAAATTGCTTTATCGCTAGGTTTGGCTGAAGAAGTGTATGGTTTATCTGCAACACTTACCGCCAGTAGCCGTTCAGACAGCAGTGCCTACGATGAAGATAGCATTCCTGGTCATATGCAAATTGATTTGCATGGTTATTACAATGCCAATCCATATATCAAATTGTTCTTTAACATTCAAAATGCTGGCGATGTAAACTATAAAATGGCTTCTGCAGGTAACTCTGATGGTCAGTATTACCTCAGTGGCGGTCGCCTCGCTTCAGCAGGTGTAACTTTCCGCTACTAAAACCGGCATCACAACAAAAACTTTAAAACAGCGCAGTTTATGGATAATGTAATGACCGACATTATCCTTTTTTATTGCGCCAGCTTTTATTTCTTACGACCAAACAAACCAATCTTCACTTTCAAACAAGGAACGACCATGGGCCACCGTTTAAGCAAAATCTACACCCGCACAGGCGACTCAGGTACAACAGGGCTGGGCGATGGCTCACGCGTTGCCAAAGATGACTTACGCATTCATGCGTTAGGCGATGTCGATGAGCTAAATGCCTGCATTGGCGTACTACGCTCACAAATTGCACAGAGCAACATTCAAGACAAAACCGTATGGGACAAATCTTTAAGCCTGATTCAGCACTGGCTCTTTGATTTAGGTGGCGAAGTCTGCATTCCGAATTACCACCTTGTGCAACCACTGGCGATTGAATACCTGGAACAAGACATTGACCGTATGAATGAAAACCTGCCAATGCTCAAAGAGTTCATTCTACCTGCGGGTACATTGGCATGCAGTAATGCACATCAGGCCCGTGCCGTATGTCGTCGTGCAGAGCGCAGTTTAATGACCGTACACAACCGTGATCAAAATATTCAAGCACCGTCTTTGCAATTACTAAATCGACTGTCTGACTGGCTATTTGTCGCATCGCGCAGCTTGCAACGCGCCGAAGGTGGCAGCGAAGTACTTTGGCAAAAAAATATCAATGACAGCATTAGTAACTGACATCGGAAACTAAAATAAAGTCCTGATTTTACATCTAAAAAATCACAGTAGATGGTGCTTGAATTTTCACACCATCTGACCAAAATAAGAGTTGTCATCCCTCTGTCACGTCGTACTTGCAAAATGAAAGCAAACCTTCAATTCATGGGCACATTATGCGCATAATTGGTCATCGCGGTGCGCGTGGCGAAGCACCTGAAAACACGCTTGGTGGTTTTGAATATATTCAAAATATTGGTATTCGTGCCGTCGAATTTGATGTGCGTCAACTCAAAGACAACGCATTAGTGGTCATGCACGATGATCAATTCATCCGTACAACAGGACAAGACAAAGCGCTGTACGAATGTAGCCTGGAAGATTTAAACCATTATAACCACGCAGTGATGTGGTCAGACTGGAATAAAGTTGAAACCACGCCCCTACTTAATCAAACCATGACCATTATTCAAAATTTTGATCATATTGAGGTTGAGGTTAAAGCAGTCATCTCACATGCCGATGCCGAAAAAATCACCCAAAGCCTAGAGCAACATTTACAGGGCTTTGAACACAACGCCATCATTACCAGTTTTGATCCTAAAATTCATTGGGCATTGCAACAACAAAAATCACGCTTTAAACGTGGTTTGTTGGTAGAAGATGATTTGCAATACCAAGCCATTGATCAAGCTTTAGCATTAGGTTGTTGCCAAATTGGCTGGATAAACGAACTCGCCACCGATGCCCTCATTCAAGCCACACAACAGGCCAAACTGAATATTAGTGTTTGGACAGTCAATCAAATTGAACGCGCCAAACAACTTAAAGATTTGGGTGTTCAGGGTCTAATTACCGATTATCCAAAACTGATGATGCAACACTTGTAAAGTGCAGACTAAGCGCATATATATGTTTAAATAACTGATTTTCTGTGCAGGTTTGGCTGTCATACCGCACATTTTCGTAAAAACCTACAAATACCATTATATTCTGTTACCACCCAGTACAATACAACTGTACAATAATGCTGTGATCGTGAATACGCTCATGCTAATATGCGAAAAAATTAATCCCTATAAACTTTAATACTATGATCATTTCCTTCGGGCAGATTATGATTTTATAACGGATTAAGCGTCTACTTATACCTCCCAAAGGTTCTAGGAGTGCTGTTGGAGATGAATGCTCCCTTACCCAAAGCCCCAATCAACTGGATTGCCATCTTTGCACTGGTTTTCTTACCTATTGTTGCCGTGATTGCAATTCCTTGGTATGCCTATCACCATGATTTTAGCTTAGCCGCTTGGATCAGTATGTTTGTATTACTTGGCGTAAGTAGCTTGGGTATTACAGCAGGTTATCACCGTTTATGGGCACACCGTGCCTACGAAGCTACGCTTCCTTTAAAAATTCTTTTGATGATTATGGGTACTTTTGCCGTTCAGAACAGCATTTTGTTCTGGGGTTCTGGTCACCGTACCCATCACCGCCATGTTGATGATGTCGAAAAAGACCCGTATTCAATCAACAATGGTTTTTGGTTTGCGCACATGGGCTGGATGTTACGTGACTACCCTGCCGCAGAGCCAAACTTTAAAAATGCGCCAGATTTGTTAAATGACAAATTGGTGATGTTCCAGCACAAATATTACGTGCCAATGGTAATTGCAGTGCATGTTGGCATTTTAGTGCCAATTGGCTGGGCTGTTGGCGATATGTGGGGTGTGTTGCTATTGGGCGGTTTAATGCGTCTGATTTTAAGCCACCATGTCACTTTCTTTATTAACTCGCTGTGCCACATGTGGGGTTCACGTCCATACACTGACGAAAACACTGCGCGTGACAACTTCTGGTTAGCCATTGCCACTTGGGGCGAGGGTTATCATAACTATCACCATATTTTCCAATACGATTATCGTAATGGCGTAAAATGGTGGCAATATGACCCAACTAAATGGTTAATTTGGACATGCTCTAAGTTAGGTTTGGCTAAAAATTTACGTCGTATTCCAAGCTTTAATATTAAAAAAGCAGAATTGGCAATGCGCTTTAAATACGCAGAGCAGGACTTGGCAGTTTATGGTCACAATGTGAATGATGACATTGTGCAAGTGAAAAGTCGTATTGCGCAAGAATATGATGCATTTACCCAAACTTTAAATGATTGGGCAAAATTAAAAGAGCAAGAAATTCAAGCGAAAAAAGCGTCAATGGCTGAAAAAATCCACCAAATGGATGACAAACTCAAAGTTGAATTCCAGTTGGTTGAGCAGCGTCTTTCACACCATCGTAAAACATTGAATTTGCTAATGCGTAACTTGAAAAAGAATCCAGTATCACAATAAGAACTGTGTTCTTATACACCGCTAAAGCCCTGACCTGTTCAGGGCTTTATGCATTTTTAGACTACAGTTTTTAAAGCCCAAGTTTGCTATAGTGAACCTCACTTTGTGCCAAACACTCCCCCACTATGCAATTTAATTCACGTTATCCCACACTGCCCGCTCGCCTTTATCATCAACAGCTGCCTTTACCCTTAAAAGGTGCTAAAGCAGGACACTTTAATGCTGCATTGGCAAAAGAGCTGCAATGGAGTAGCGAGGAACAGCAGCACTGGGTAGAGATTTGCAGCGGCCAAACCACATTTCCGGAATTTCCACCTTTGGCAATGGTGTATGCAGGACATCAATTTGGGCAATGGGCTGGTCAACTGGGAGATGGACGAGGCTTACTGATTGCACAAGTGCTAGACACGCAACAGCGTACCATTGACCTACATTTAAAAGGTGCTGGCTCAACGCCTTATTCACGTATGGGTGATGGCCGTGCGGTTTTGCGTTCTGTGATTCGTGAGTATTTGGCAGGCCATGCTTTAAATGCACTTGGTGTACCTTCAAGCAATGCGGTGGGATTCACTTCATCTACACAAGGCGTACAACGTGAAAAACTAGAACTGGGCGCCATGTTATTACGCACCTCTGACTGTCATATTCGTTTAGGTCATTTCGAATGGATCAATCAGTATCAACCTGAACTACTACCTGAATTTGTGCAAAAATGTATTGAATGGCACTACCCTGAATGCTTGACTGCCGAACAGCCTGTACTCGCCTTTGCCACCCAAGTCATTCAGCGTACAGCAGTGATGATTGCGAAATGGCAATTGGTCGGTTTTGCGCATGGCGTGATGAATACCGATAATTTAAATATCACTGGCTCTACTTTAGATTTTGGCCCTTATGGTTTTATGGAGCGTTTTCGCCCGAACTGGATCAATAACCATTCGGACTACCAAGGGCGCTATACCTACCAACAACAACCGAGCGTAGCGCACTGGAACTTATGGGTCTGGCTAAATAATTTAATTCCACTTGAGCAAAACCAAGATCAGAAAGAACACTGGAAACAAGCACTGGCAGCATGTTTAGAACATTTTGAACCAACTTTTTTAGAACATTACAAACTCGGCTTGTGTGAAAAAATGGGACTGCCAAGCTTCCATAAAGACAGTTTTGACTGCGCAACCCACTTCTTACGCATTTTGCAAAGTGAGCAACTGGATTACACTCAAAGTTTTATCCGCCTACAAAATAAACAATACACAGAAATATTGGATGATTGTTTAGATCGTCGTCAGTGGGAAAGCTTTTTGGCACAGTATTTACAGATTCGTGAACATCAAGATACTGAAACTTTAGATGCCGCCATGCAACAGGCCAACCCGCACTATATTTTACGCAATCACATGGCACAAAAGGCAATTGAGCAGGCAGAACGCGATGATTTTTCAGAAGTTGAGCGTTTATTTACCTTGCTCAGCCAACCGTATAGCAAACAGCCTGAGTTAGAACAGCCTGAAGATTTAGCACCCTTGCCAAGTGATGTACCCGAAGTGATGGTGAGCTGCTCATCTTAGTGCTATTTTTAAGCAATAGGACGTTTAAAACTCCAGCAAAGTTATACACATTTTCTGTGGATAAAGATGTGGTTATCCACAGGATAAACTTTTAAGGTAAAGATGAATGGCACAAACACAGAAATCACTGCATCAACTTGCTGCCAATACCGCAGAAAAATTACCTGAAGTGAGCTTAAGCGAACCTTTTGGCGATGGCTGTTTGGTGCATAAGGTGGTTGATAAAGTGTTTATGCTGAGTTTGTATTTAAATGGTCATGCCATCATCAATCTAAAAGTGCAGCCTGAACATGGTGCCATGCTACGCGATTTTTATCCGTATATCCGAACAGGTTGGCACATGAACAAACAGCACTGGATTTCAATTTTTGCAGATGAGGACTTAGATGCACAACTGGTGCAAGATTTGGTCTTAAATTCTTATGAGCTGGTAGTCGCAAAATTAAAGAAAGTAGAAAGACAACGGATTGAGCTTTTGCGTAGTGCAACTTGAGTCAATAAAAATTTTTTAAAGCTATTTGCTCTGCACTTTTTCAACATAATATCTAACTAAGAAAACAAAAGCGAATCTTCCAAGATTCGCTTTTTCTATACCTGAGACTTACTGTTCCTCAAAATGTAGTCAAACATAGTCAAGGACTAATTCGCACTCTGTTAATGTCTTGTTGCCAAGCGTGTAACTAGAGCCTG